>NZ_QWGT01000199.1 GCF_003576405.1 Clavibacter lycopersici | reverse complement strand
ACGCTCGCCGCGGTCGTCGCCGTCGCGGCCCGGACGGTCGTCGCGGCGCTCGCGCTCGACGCGCGGCGGGCGGAGGTCGTCGGCGGACAGCAGCAGCGGGGTGTCGCCCTGCGCCACGATGGCGAGCGCTGCGGCCACGTCGGACTCGACGACGTCGTGGTGGCTGACGTAGTGGCCCACGATGTCGCGGAAGGCGTCCAGGCGCTCGCGGTCGGCGAGGGCCGCGGTGATCGCGTCGTCGAAGCGGGAGAGGCGCGTGACGTTCACGTCCTCCGCGCTCGGCATGCGCATCTCGGTGAGCGGCTGTCGCGTCGCCTTCTCGATGGCGGTCAGGAGGCGGCGCTCGCGCGGCGTGACGAAGCTGATCGCGGCGCCGCTGCGGCCCGCGCGACCCGTGCGGCCGATGCGGTGCACGTACGACTCGGTGTCGATGGGGATGTCGTAGTTGACGACGTGGCTGATCCGGTCGACGTCGAGCCCGCGGGCCGCGACGTCGGTGGCCACGAGGATGTCGAGCTTGCCCGACTTCAGCTGCTCGACCGTGCGCTCGCGCTGCGCCTGCGCGACGTCACCCGAGATCGCGGCCGCCGCGTACCCGCGGGCACGGAGCTTCTCGGCGAGCGTCTCCGTCTCGTTCTTGGTGCGGACGAACACGATCATGCCCTCGAAGTTCTCGGTCTCGAGGATGCGCGTGAGGGCGTCGACCTTCTGCGGGTACGACACCATCAGGTAGCGCTGCGTGGTGTTCGCGGAGGTCGTGGTCTTGTTCTTGACCGTGATCTCCTCGGGGTCCTGCAGGTACTTGCCCGAGATGCGGCGGATCTGCGCGGGCATCGTCGCCGAGAACAGCGCGATCTGCTTCGACTTCGGGGTGTCCGCGAGGATCGTCTCGACGTCCTCCGCGAAGCCCATCTTGAGCATCTCGTCGGCCTCGTCGAGCACGAGGAACTTCAGCTGCGACAGGTCGAGGGTGCCCTTGTCGAGGTGGTCCATGATCCGGCCGGGGGTGCCGACGACCACGTGGACGCCGCGACGGAGCGCGGACAGCTGCACGCCGTAGCCCTGGCCGCCGTAGACGGGGAGCACGTGCACGCCGCGCATGCCGGACGCGTAGCGCTCGAACGCCTCGCACACCTGGAGCGCGAGCTCGCGGGTGGGCGCGAGCACGAGGGCCTGCGGGGTCTTCTGGGAGACGTCGAGGTTGGAGAGGATCGGCAGCGCGAACGCGGCCGTCTTGCCCGTGCCGGTCTGCGCGACGCCGAGGACGTCGCGGCCGGAGAGGAGGGAGGGGATCGTGGCGGCCTGGATCGCGGAGGGCGTCTCGTAGCCCACGTCCTTGAGTGCCTTCAGCACCTGGTCGGAGAGACCGAGGTCGCTGAAGGTCGTGCGGGGGGCGTCCGTCTCGGGAGCGGAGGCGGTGTCGGAAGTGCTCATGCTCTAACGGTAGGGGGTCCGGCGCGGTGGGCGGCCCGCGGCGGGCGGGGTGGCGTCAGGATGGGGCATGCCCTTCACCGTCAGCCACGCCGTCGTCGCGCTCCCCGCCGTGCGCGGCCCGCTCCCGGCTGCGGCCGTCGCCGCGGGGGCGATGGCGCCCGACGTTCCGCTGTTCCTGCCCGGCGGCCTCACCTACGCCCAGACGCACGGGTTCCCGAGCCTCGTCGTGACGGCGCTGCCCGTGGCCGCGGTGCTGCTCGTGGTCTGGCTGGTGCTGCTGCGGCCGGCAGCCGGATACCTCCTCCCCGCCGCTGTCGGGTCCCGGCTGCCCGCCGCGTGGGCGCACCGGGCCCGGCCGACGTGGCGCGGGGCGCTCCTCGCGCTCATCGCCCTGCTCCTCGGCGTCCTGACCCACGTGGCCTGGGACGCGTTCACGCACGAGGGGCGCGCCGGATCCGCGCTCCTGCCCGGGCTCGCCGAGCCGTGGGGTCCGCTGCCGGGGTTCCGGTGGATCCAGTACGCGTCGTCCGTCGGCGGGCTGGTCGTGCTCGCGGTCGCCGCCGTCCGCTGGCTGCGGCGGGCGGAGCGGCGACACGTCGTCCCGCGGCCGGGGGAGCGGGCGCTGCGTCGCGCGCTCGCGACGGCGCTCGGGGCGATCGCCGTCGCGGCGGCCTTGGTGCCCGTCGCGGTCGACGGCCTGCCGCGCGACCTCGACGCGCTCCGCGGCATCGTGTTCGTCGCCATCACGCGCGGCGGCGCGGCGATGGCGGCCGCTGTGCTGCTGGCGGCGCTCGCGGTGCCGGTGCTGCGGCGGGCCCGGGTGCGCGCGGGGGACTGAGCGGCGGGCGTCCTCAGCCGTCGACGTGCGGATCCAGCCCCATGGGCACGAACGAGCTCCACCTGCCCTCGTCGTCGAAGAGGTGGCCCGTGCGCTTGGCGACGCGCGGCACCACCCACCGGTCGACGATGCGGAGGTTCTGGAACACGCGCGTGAGCTTGCCCTCGATGTCGTCGAGCTCCTCGAGGTTCCGCAGCCAGAGCGACGCGACCAGGTTCGCCTGCCCGGTGACCGACGCGCACATCCGGAGCTGCGGGAAGAGGCGGAGCGCTGCGGCGACCTTCTCCATCTCCGACTGCGCGACGCTCAGCCAGACCATGGCCGAGCTCTCCCAGCCGAGCTGGTTGTAGGCGAAGTCGATGCGCCAGCCGACCCAGCTCGCGGCGAGCAGCGTGTCGATGCCGCGCGAGACGGACGCGAGCGACTTGCCGACGCGCTGCTGCACGGCGGAGACCGGGCGGCGGACGTCGTCGGTGAGGGCGTCGATGAGGTCGAGGTACGCCTGCGTGGGCGTCGCGCGGCGCGGGTTCTGCGGGAGCGTCGCCTCGACCGCGCGCGCCTGCGCCGCCGTGAGCGCGGGGACGCGGTAGCTCGAGCCCTCCTGGAAGAAGCGGCGGACGTGGTGCGTGCGCGTCCCGGCGATGCCCGGCACCGCGCTGCCCAGCTCGTCCACCAGCCGGTCGATGGAGAGGAGGTCGGCCGCGGAGAGGGTGAGGTAGAGGTCGCGGGATCCGCTCGTGCAGTGCACGCTCGTGATCTGGCGCCTGGCCGCGCACGCCCGGATCACGTCCTCGCGGTGGCCGGGCCGGCACATCACCTCGACGAGCGCGGTGCGGCGGGGGAGCGCGAGCCCGTCGGTGGCGGCGGTGCTCGGCGGCTCGAGGTAGAAGCACGTCGACCAGACCACGCGCTCGTCCTTGAGGCGCTGCCAGCGACGGGACAGCGTGGACGCGTCGACCTGCAGGATCCCGCCCAGCTGCGCCCACGAGATGCGCGGGCTGATCTGCACGGCGTTAATGAGCTGGAAATCCAAGGGGTCGGCCATCGCACGAATCTGGCATCGGCGCGCCTGATGTGTCAAGAATCCTGCCGATGCGGGCCGGAGACGCGAAGGAGCGGGCGCAGAGGGCCGAGCATCGACCCATCGCGCCGCAGAGCGCGGACCGGCGGCACCCGTGCCCCGGACGGCGACGACGCCCCTCTCCCCATCCGCAGCACCCGCCCCACCGGAGGACCGATGCCCGCACCACGCCACCTCGCCGCCACCTCGCTGGTCGCCCTGTCCGCCCTCTCCCTCACGGCCTGCGCCGCGGGCGGGGCGGGCGGCGCGGGCGACAGCATCAACGCGACCCTCGGCACCGACCCGGGCGGCTTCGACCCGGCGCTCGCCCGCGCCGCCGACGACTACGTGGTCGACCGCATGCTGTTCGACACGCTGCTCCGCAAGGACGACGGCAACCAGCTCGTCGGCGGCATCGCCACCGACTGGGAGGCGGCCAGCGCCTCCGACTACACCTTCACGATCCGCGACGACGCGTCGTGCGCCGACGGCACCCCCATCACGCCGACCGTCGTCGCCGACTCGCTCACGCGGTTCGCGGACCCGGAGACCGCGTCCACCGGCCGCACCCTGGCGCTCGGCGGCGCGTCCGCCGAGATCACGCCGGACGACGCGGCCGGCACGGTGCACGTGCAGCTCTCCGAGGACTGGGCCGACTTCCTCACCGGCATGACGCTCCCGCACTCCGGCATCGTCTGCCCCGCCGGCCTGGCCGACCCCGACGGGCTCCTCGCCGGGACCGTCGCGGGCGCCTTCTCCGGCCCGTACACGCTCACCGCCTCGCAGCCCGCGGTCTCGTACGAGATGACCCTCCGCGACGACTACGACGCGTGGCCGGAGTTCGCGGATCCGCTCGAGGGCACGCCCGCCACCACCGTCACGTTCACGCCCATCGCCGACCCGGCGACCCTCGCGACGCAGCTCCTCTCGCGCGGCGTGGATGTCGCGAGCTTCAGCGGCGAGGAGGTCGAGCGCTTCGACGGCGACGACTCCTTCGCGCAGACGCAGGTGACGGGCCTCACCTCCTACCTCCTCTTCAACCAGCGCGAGGGATCGCCGTTCGCCGGGAAGCCGGAGCTGCGCCGGGCGGTCGCGCAGGCGGTGGACGGCGTCGCGCTCACCGACGTGCTCACCGACGGGCGGGGCGAGCGGATCGCCTCGGTCAGCTCGGACGCGGTCTCCTGCGTCAGCACCGACGACGCGCTCCTCGTGCCGAACGACCCCGACGCCGCGTCCTCCGTGCTCGCGGGCGTCTCCATCCGCCTCGTCGGCACGCAGCTCTTCGGACCCGGCAACGAGTACATCGCCGAGGTGCTCCGCGCCGCGGGCGCCGACGTCAGCTACGACGAGCTCGACAACGCCAACTGGTCCACCACGACGGGCTCGCCGACCGGCTGGGACGTGACGCTGCAGGGCGACATCAACCTCATGGGCACGCTCACCTCGTCGCTGCTCCGCGTCATGGGCCCGAGCCAGGAGGACGGCGGCCGCAACAAGACGGGCGTCGTGGACGACACCGGGTACGCCGCGCTCACCGAGGCGATGACGGTCGTGGATCCCGAGGAGCGCTGCGCCCCCATGCAGGAGGCGCAGGCGTCCGTGCTCGAGACCGTCTCCGCGGCCCCGCTCGCGGCGGTGCCGACCACGGTCGTGACCGCGGACGGCGTCAGCATCCGCGCGTTCGACGACTACATCGACCCGTCCACCATGCGCCTCACGGCCGAGTGACCCGGGGGACGACATGACCACCGAGACCGTCCACGCCGCAGGGGCCGCGGCCGCCGCGCCCCCGGGCGCCGGCTCCGCCGCGGGG
>NZ_QWGT01000198.1 GCF_003576405.1 Clavibacter lycopersici | reverse complement strand
CGCCGCCCCCGTCGCATCCGCTGCCCCGCCGCTCGCGGGCGCCCCCGCCGCCGAGCCCACGGGCGGCCGCTACCTCGTGGGCGTGCTCGTCGGCGCGTTCGTCGTCGCCGGGCTCGTCACACCGGCCCTATCGCTCACGCGCGCCGGCGAGTTCGCCGTCCCGCACGGCCAGCACAGCACGATCGACCTCGACGGCATCCAGGGCGAGCACTCCGGCCACTGAGCCGCAGGGGCTCGGCGGTCAGCTCGCGGGCGAGACCGCCGGCGTCACGCGGATCCGCGTCGCCTCGCTCATGAAGCGCCGCACGTTCTCGTCGACGATGATGTCGCCCGGCCGCAGCGGCCGCGTGAGGAACAGGCCGTCGATGTCGGTGATCCGGCTGAGCGCCACGTAGGTCTGCCCCGGGCTGAACACGCGCGCCCCGAGATCCACGATGGCCCGCTCGTACGTCTTGCCCTGCGACTTGTGGATGGTGACCGCCCACGCGAGCCGCAGCGGGAACTGCGTGAAGTCGGCCACGACGTCGCGCCGCAGCTGCTTCGTGGTGGGCGAGTACGAGTACTTGTGCTTCTCCCACGTGACCGGCTCGACCTCGTGCACGACGCCGTCGAGCTCGACGTACACGTTCGTGTCGATGCGCGTGACGACGCCGACGGATCCGTTCACCCAGCGCTGGTCGGCGTCGTTGCGGAGGAACATCACCTGCGCGCCGATCTTGAGGTCGAGCTTCTCGTCGGCCGGGTAGGTGCGGCCGCCGAAGTCGCCCGTGACGTCGGCGGTGGCGGTGAGCGACTTGCCGGGCAGGCGCTTGAGGGCCTCCGCGTTGATCCGGTTGACGGTGTCGTTGCGCGTGGCGAGCGTGATCGCGCCGTCCGTGGGCGCTTGCCGGGCGCCCGCCGCGTTGAGGACGCCCGCGATCTCCGCCGTGACCCGCCCGTGGCGCACGGCGTTGAGCATCTCCTTGAACGCCTCCTCGTGCTGCCGGTGGATCTCGGTGAGCTCGTAGATCCGCAGCTGCGCCTCCTCCCACACCTTCGCGTCGAAGAACCACATGGAGCGGTAGCGGTCGGCGAAGTAGGCGCGCTCGTCGCCGTCGCCGGGCACGGGGGCCAGCTGGTACGGATCCCCGAACAGCACGACCTGCACGCCGCCGAACGGCACGTCCTTCTTGTGGCGCGCCTGGCGGAGGCTGCGGTCGATGGCGTCGACCAGATCCGCGTTGACCATGGAGACCTCGTCGATGACGAGCGTGTCGATGGTGTTGAGGAGCTTCCGCAGCTCGCCGGTCTGCTCGATCTCCTCGTCGGCGATGACGCCGATCGGCAGCTTGAACAGCGAGTGGATGGTCTGCCCGCCGACGTTGAGCGCCGCGACGCCGGTGGGCGCGCAGATCACGATCTGCTTCTCGGTGTTCCACGAGAGGTGCGTGAGGAGCGTCGACTTGCCGGTGCCGGCGCGGCCCGTGACGAAGATGTGGTCGCGCGTGCCCTCGATGGCCTGGAAGACCGCGGCCTGCTCCGGGGAGAGGGGGACCGTGCTCACGCGGGGCTCCTGGCGGGTCGGGGACGGGAGGGTGCGCGTACGGCGGCGGCGGGCGCCGCGGGATGCGCACTCGAATCTACCCCGGCGCCCGGCCGGGGAGGCGTCGATGCCCCGCCCGTAGGATGATCCGCATGCCGAGCCCCGCCGTCGACGCGCGCGGCGAGCTGCGTCGGGCCGTCGTCGTGTGGTCGCTGCTCGCGGCCCTCCTGGTCGGGGCGTTCCTCGGCACGGTCGGCGCGCTCAACCAGGGCACCTTCAGCGCGCACGGCTTCGTGCGCTCCTACCTCGACGCGCTCGCCCGCGAGGACAGCCGCGACGCGCTCGCCACGCCCGGCGTCACGCTGCCGGACACGGGCAGCCGCGCCCTCCTCGACGCCCGCGCGCTGCCCGGCCTCGCCGACGTGGAGCTGGTGTCGGACGAGCCCGCGGGCGACGGCGAGCGCGCGGTCACGTACGCGTACACGCTGCCGTCCGGGCCCGGATCCACCGAGTTCCGCGTGCGCGAGACGCCCGCCGCGCTCGGCCTCTTCGCCCGGTGGGAGTTCGCGACGAGCCCGGTCGCATCCGTCGACCTCGAGCTGCGGCACGCGTCCACGTTCACGGCCAACGGGCTGGCCGTCTCCGCGACGCCGGGCGGCGAGGCGTCCGAGGGCGCCGGATCCACGTACCTGGTGCTCGCGCCCGCGTCGCTCGCGCTCGACCACGCCTCCCAGTACCTCCAGGCGGACGACGCCGAGGTCGCCGTCACCGACCCGGGCAGCGTCGTGCCCGCGCGCGTCGACGCCGAGCCCACCGACGACCTCGTCGCCAGCGTGCAGTCCGAGGTCGACGCGTACCTCACCGGGTGCACCACACAGGCCGTGCTGTACCCCTCGGGCTGCCCGTTCGGGAAGACGATCCGCGACCGGATCACCGCGCCGCCCGCATGGAGCATGACGGCCATGCCGGTGGTCACCCTGCAGCCCGCGAGCGACGACCCCGCCGACCTCGACTGGGTGGTGCCGTCGACCGTCGGCACCGCGCACATCCAGGTGCCCGTCCGCTCGCTCTACGACGGCAGCGTGAAGGACCTCGACGAGGACGTGCCGTTCAGCGTGAGCTGGCGCGTGAGCGTGGACGAGACGTCGGGCGTGCGGATCCAGGGGCTCTAGGCGCTGTCCGCTCGCGGTCACCCTCACGTGGCGTCAGGGTGCGGTGCGGGGGCGGCAGGGCCAGGATCAGGACGCAACAGGGTCGTCGCAGACCGCGGGGATCCGCCACCCGAGGAGCGCCCCCATGTCCGCGATCATGACCCCCTACCTGTCCTTCCGCGACCAGGCCGCCGACGCGCTCCGCTTCTACCGGGGGATCTTCGGCGGCGAGGTCCAGACGACGACCTTCGGCGAGGGCGGCATGGCTCCCGACCCGGCCGAGGCCGACAAGGTCATGCACGGCCAGCTCACCTCGGGCGCGGGCTTCGTGCTCATGGCGTCGGACACCCCGGCGTCGATGGGCGTGCCGAGCGGATCCGCCATCACGCTCTCCCTCTCGGGCGACGACGAGGCCGTGCTGACCGGCTGGTGGGACGCGCTGACCGCCGACGGGACGGTCGTCCTCCCGCTCGAGGTGGCGCCGTGGGGCGACCGGTTCGGCATGTGCACGGACCGCTACGGGATCGACTGGATGGTGTCGATCGCGCAGCCGGCCGCGGCCTGATCCCCCGCCCGCCCGGTGGCCGGCCTCAGGTCCAGCGGCCGCCGCGCGGGACGATGAGCGGCGTATGCGAGACGGGATCGTCGATCACGAGGCACGGCAGGCCGAAGACCTCCTCCACCAGCTCGGCCGTGACGATGTCGCGCGGGGCGCCCGAGGAGATCACGCGGCCGTCCTTCATCACGATGAGGTGGTCGGCGTAGCGCGCGGCGTGGTTGAGGTCGTGCAGCACGGCGACGATGGTGCTGCCGTCGCGGTGCAGGTCGGCGAGGAGGTCGAGCAGCTCGATCTGGTGGGCGATGTCGAGGAACGTCGTCGGCTCGTCGAGCAGCAGCACGGGCGTCTGCTGGGCGAGCGCCATCGCGACCCACACGCGCTGGCGCTGGCCGCCGGAGAGCTCGTCCACGTGGCGGGCGGCGAGGTCGGCGACGCCCGTCGCGGCCATCGCCTCCTGCACGGCGTCCTCGTCGGTGGGCGTCCACTGGCGGATGAGGTTCTGGTGCGGGAAGCGGCCGCGCGCCACGAGGTCGGCCACGGTGATCCCGTCGGGCGCGATGGCGCTCTGCGGGAGGAGGCCGACGATCCGCGCGACCTCCTTGGCCCGGTACGAGCCGAGCGGCCGGTCGTCGAGGAGGACGCCGCCCGCGGTCGGCGCGAGCAGGCGCGACAGCGCGCGGAGCAGGGTCGACTTCCCGCACGCGTTCGGGCCGACGATCACGGTGAAGGAGCGGTCGGGCACGGACACGTCGAGGTGCTCGGAGATCACGCGGCGGTCGTAGGAGAGCGTGACGCCCTCGGCGCGGAGGCGCGGGGCGGTGGCCGCGGGCACGGCCTCGGGCGCGGGCGCTGCGGTGTCGGCGGACGCGGTGTGGTCCACGGCGGGGTCTCCCATCGGGTCGGGGCGTGCGGGGTCAGGCACGGCGGGACGCCTCGCGGATGAGCAGGGCGATCAGGTAGGCGCCTCCGACGACGACCGTGACGATGCCCACGGGCACCGTCCCCGGCAGCGCGTGCTGGGCGGCGGAGTCGGCGGCGAGCAGCAGCAGGCCGCCCGTGAGCGCGGCCGGCACGAGCGGCAGGCCGGCGCTGCGCGTGAGCCGGCGGGCGATCTGCGGGGCCGCGAGCGCGACGAACGCGATCGGCCCGGCGGCGGCGGTGACGATCGCGGTGAGGGCGACCCCGAGGATCAGCAGGGCGAGGCGCGTCGGCTCGGCCCGCACGCCGTGGGCGCGCGCGGCGTCGTCACCGAGCTCGAGCTGCCGCAGCGGCGCGGAGAGCAGCAGGATCGCGGGCGCGAGCACGAGGAGGGCGACGAACGCGGGCAGCGCGCGGTCCCAGCCGACGAGCGCGAGGGATCCGGCGCCCCAGATCGAGGCGGCCATCGCGACCTCGGTGCCGGCCTTCAGCAGCAGGAACGTGTTGACCCCGTGCAGGACGGCCGTGACCGCGATGCCCGTGATGATCAGCCGGAACCCCTGCACCCCGCCACGGTACGCGAGCAGGTAGACGACGAGCGCCGTGCCGAGCCCGCCCGCGAGCGCGCCGACCGCGGTCGGCAGGAAGGCCGCGCCCGCCAGCGTCGTCACGATGAGCGCGCCCGTGTAGGAGCCGGTGGAGAAGCCGATGATGTCGGGCGATCCGAGCGGGTTGCGCGTGAGCGACTGGAAGACGGCGCCGGCGACACCGAGCGCGGCGCCGAACGCGAGCGCGGCGAGCACGCGCGGCAGGCGCCACTCGACGACGATCGTGGTGGCGAAGGAGCCGTCGGGCAGCGCGATGGCGCGGATCACCTCGGGCACCGTGAGCGGGAAGTCGCCGGTGCCGAGCGCCACGAGCGCGAGGGCGACGATCGCGACGGCGAGCGCGGCGCCCACGAGCACCTCGCGGCGCTGCAGCCGGACGCCGACGACGGGCAGGCGCACGGTGCCGGGGATGCGAGCGGCCGGTCGGCG
>NZ_QWGT01000197.1 GCF_003576405.1 Clavibacter lycopersici | reverse complement strand
GGCAGGCCCCGCGCCGTCCGGGAGGGACGGCGCGGGCGCGCGGGGGCGGCGTTGCGCGGCGGTGGTCACGGCGTCACTCCTCGGCGAGGGCGGCGTCCATCTTGCCGGCCAGCTCGTCGGCGACCTCGGCCACCGGCCGGGCGCCCGAGAAGGCCTGCGGGAGCAGGTCCACCTCCAGCGCGTTCCAGGCGGCCGAGTTCGTGCTCACCGGGAGCGGCTCCGCGTAGTCGACCGCGTCGAGGAAGACCTGCAGGTCGGCGTCGGGCATGGATCCGGTGAACGCCGTCTGCGTGCCGGTGAACGCCGGGATGATCGAGCCGGCGTCGCCCTGCTGCTGCTGGGCCTCCTCGCCGGCGAGGAACACCTGGAGCGCCTGGGCGGCCTGCTTCTGCTTCGAGGCGGCCGAGACGACGTTCGAGACGCCGTGGATCACGGTGGCCTGCTCCTCGCCGCGGGGCAGGGGCAGCACGACGACGTCCCCGGCGAGCGCGGTGTCGGTGAGCGCCGACCGGAACCAGCTGCCGCCCCAGTACATGGCGAGCTTCCCCGAGGTGAACCACTGGTCGCCCGTGGTGTCGGTGAGCTGCTGGATGGAGGGCGATCCGCCGTCCGCGATGAGGTCGGTCCAGAACTGGAGCCCGGCCTGCGCCTCGGGCGACGCGTAGCCCGACTCGGCGCCGTCGATCACGGTGCCGCCGGCCTGGAGGATCGTGTTGTAGTAGGTGGTCTGCCCGTCCATGCCGCCCGCGGCGCCGTACACGCCGTCCGCGGCGAGCGCGGTGGAGATGTCGTCGGCCGTCTGCTGGAACTCGTCCCACGTCCAGTCGCCCTCGGGCAGGGCGACGCCCGCCTCCTCGAACAGGGCCCGGTTCGCCCAGATGCCGATGGTGTCGAAGTCCTTGGGCACGCCGTAGGAGACGTCGTCGACCGTGTACAGGTCGACGAGCGACTCGGGGTAGTCGCCCGGGTCGATGTCCCCCGCGTCGACCGCGCCCGAGATGGGCTCGAGCTGCTGGTTGGACGCGTAGAGGCCGACGTTCGGGCCGTTCATCCAGAACAGGTCGGGCAGCGTGTCGCTCGACGCCTGGGTCTGCAGCTTGGTCCAGTACTCGGCGAACGGCGTGACGTTCACGGTCACGTCGATGTCCGGGTAGACCTCGTTGAAGGCGGCGATGTTCTCCTCGATGGCGGGGACCTGGTTCTGGTCCCACACGCCGTACGTGATCGACGCGGACAGGTCCTCGGCGGGGGCCGCGTACTCGGCGGGCGAGCCGGATCCCCCGCTCGAGCTGCAGCCGCTGGCCACGAGGGCGAGGCCGAGGGTCAGCGCCGTGCCGACGACCAGGCGCCTGCGGGGTGCGCGCCGTGCGGCGGAGGTGGGTGTGGTGCTCATCGGGTGGTCCTTCCGAGGGGTCGTGGTGCTCATGCGGAGAAGTGCTCGGTGACGTGCGCGGGGAGTTCGGGGACGGCGATGGGCCGGGATCCGTCGCGGAGGGACTCGGCCGCGAGCGATCCGGCGGCCACGGCCTCCCGCGCGGCGATCGGCGACACGAGCGTCGGGGCGCCGTCGAGCAGGAGCGCGAAGAACTCGGTCATCGTGAGGAGGTCGGCGTCCTCGTGGCCGCTGGCCGCGCCCTCGATGGGGTGCTCGACGTCGCCATCGACCTGCCACTCGTGGCGCCGGTTCCAGACCTTGACCACGCCGCCCGCGGTGTCGCCGACGTTCTCGAGGCGGCCCTCTGTGCCGATGACGGTGTAGTTCCGCCAGTAGTCGGGGGTGAAGTGGCACTGCTGGTAGCTGGCCATGACGCCGTTGTCGAGCGTCATCAGCATCATCGACACGTCCTCGACGTCGACCACGGGATTGAGCCCCGTCTGGCTGGCGGGCGGCCAGTTGTCGAACGAGAACCAGTCGGGCATGGTCTCGCCCGGTCGCTCGCGCCGGTCGGTGACGTCGCCGTAGACCATGAGGTCGCCCATGCCCACGACGCGGCGCGTGTAGCCCGAGGCGAGGTGGTGGATCACGTCGATGTCGTGGCTGGCCTTCTGGAGCAGCAGCGTGCCCGTCTTCGCGCGGTCGGCGTGCCAGTCCTTGAAGTAGTAGTCGCCGCCGTTGCCGACGAAGTGGCGCACCCAGACGGCCTTGACCTCGCCGATCTCGCCGCGCTCGATGATCTCGCGCATGACCTTCACCACGCCCGCGTGCCGGAAGTTGTGGCCCACGTAGAGGACGGTGCCGGTCGCGGCCGCCGTGGCGAGGACCCGGTCCGCTCCCTCGAGCGTGATCGCGAGCGGCTTCTCGAGGTAGACGGCGATGCCTGCCTCGAGCAGCGCGACAGCGATGTCCTCGTGCGTCCAGTCGGGCGTGGTGACGATGGCCGCGTCGACGGATCCCGCGGCGACGAGCTCGTCCACGTGGGAGTGGATGACGGCGTCGGGATGGGCAAGCCGGGCGCGGTCCCGGCCGTCGGCGTCAGGTTCGACGATCGCCACGACCTCGGCTCCGGGGCGGGCCGAGCCCACGTGCTGGGCGATGGCGGCGCGGGCGCCGAAGCCGATCACGGCGACGCGGACCCGCGGTCCGGTGGGGGTGGATGTGGTCATGGGAGGAACGTGCCCGTCGTTGCGCATGCGCCCATCCTGCAACTGCTGAGCGCATTTGTCACTATCGGGAATGAATTGAGCATGTAACGACAGTAACTGCCGTCGGATCGCGCTCAAGGGGGGCCGGCGCTTCTTCACACGTCCGTAACACGACCGTCCCGCGCCGGAGACATGACGCCGCCGCGCCCGGTCCGCAGCTCACGCGAGCCGGGCCGGGGACGCGGCGGCGGGGATCAGGACGCGACGAGGACCTCGACGCCCGCGGCGGCGAACGCGCCCGCGAGGTCGGAGGCGAGGGGCGCGTCCGTGACGAGGAGGTCGATCCGCGACAGCGGGCAGATGCGGGCGAACGTGCTGCGCCCGAGCTTCGTCGCGTCGGCCACGACGATGAGGCGCCGGGCCACCGCCGCGATCTCGCGGCTCGCCTCGGCCTCGCCCTCGTGCAGGGTCGTCGCGCCGAACGCGGCGTCGAGGCCGTCGACGCCGAGGATCGCGGTGTCGAGGCTGAAGCCCCGCAGCGACGCGGCGACGAGCGGACCCACCAGCTCGTAGGACTGGCGGCGCGGGACCCCGCCCGTCACCACGATCTTGATGTGCTCGCGCACCGACATCTCGTAGGCGATGTTGAGCGCGTTGGTCACGATCGTGACGCCGGGTGCGTCGCCGCGGGGACGCAGGCCCTCGCTCCGCCCGAGCATGCGCGCGACCTCGCTCGTGGTCGTCCCGCCGTTGAGGCCCACGGACTCGCCCGGCTGGATCAGGCCCGCGACCGTGCGGGCGATCGCGACCTTGGCGTCGGCCTGGCGGGCGATCTTGTACTGCAGCGGCAGCTCGTATCCCGACCCCAGCGCGGAGGCCCCGCCGTGCGTGCGCGTCACGAGGCGCTGCTCCGCGAGCGTGTTGAGGTCGCGGCGGACGGTGGCGGTCGACACCCCGAGCGTCTCGCTCACCTCCGCGATCGAGACGTTGCCCCGCTCGCTCACGAGCTCGAGCACGACGTTGAGGCGTTGTTGCGGGGTCATCGGGCAGCCGATCTGGGTTGGATGCCCCATCTTGGCATAGACGGCCTTGCCACTTCTGATCGTTTCTGATCGAATACGGAGGTATCAATCATCCTCGCTCGTACATGTTGCACGAGCGTCTCCCGACCGAAGGAAGCCGATGCCCTCCACGTTCGTCGATGCAGAGATCGACTCCCAGCCCGAGACGTGGAGGCTCGCCGCCGAGCTCGTCCCGCTCGTCACGGACCGCCTGCCCCAGGCCGGGGAGCGGGTCGCCGTCGTCGGCTGCGGCACCAGCTGGTTCATCGCCATGTCGTACGCGGTGCTGCGCGAGCAGGCGGGCCAGGGCGTCACCGACGCGTTCGCCGGCAGCGAGTACCCGGCCGGCCGCGCGTACGACCGTGTCATCGCGATCTCCCGCTCGGGCACCACGACGGAGGTCGTCGACCTCCTGCGGGCCCTCGAGACGACGCCGACCACGCTGATCACGGCCGTCGAGGACTCCCCCGCCGCCGCGGTGGCCGACGAGGTCGTCGCCCTGCCGTTCGCCGACGAGCGGTCGGTGGTGCAGACGCGCTTCGCCACGTCGGCGCTGACCCTGCTGCGGGTCCACCTGGGCCAGGACGTCGAGCCGATGATCGCCGACGCGCACCGCGCCCTCGCGATCGACGTCGACGACCTGCTCGCCGCGGACCAGGCCACCTTCGTCGGCCTCGGCTGGGCGATCGGCCTCACCTTCGAGGCCGCGCTCAAGACCCGCGAGGCGGCGCAGTACTGGTCGGAGTCGTACCCCGCGATGGACTACCGGCACGGCCCGATCGCCATCGCCCAGCCGGGCCGCCTGGTGTGGTCGTTCGGCGACGCGCCCGCGGGCCTCGCCGACGAGGTGGCCGCGACGGGCGCCCGCTTCGTGCAGCACGACCTCGACCCGCAGGCCGGCCTCGTGGTGGCGCAGCGCTTCGCGGTGGGCCTCGCGAAGTCGCGCGGCCTCGACCCCGACCACCCGCGCTCGCTGACGCGGTCCGTCATCCTGGCATGAGCCGCGGCGGGGACGGCATGCTCGGCATCGACGTCGGCGGCACCACCGTCAAGGGGATCCGCGTCGGGCCCTCGGGCACCGTCGAGGCGGAGCACCGGGTGCCCACGCCGACCGGCGACCCCTCGGGGGACCGGGTCGTCGAGGCCGTGGCCGCCGTGGTCGCGGCGCTCGGCGGGTCCACCGCGGCCCCGATCGGGCTCGTCGTGCCCGGCATCGTCGACGAGCTCGAGGGCGTCGCCGTGTGGTCGGCCAACGTCGGCTTCGACCGCGCTCCCCTCCGAGCCTCGGCCGAGCGTCGTCTCGGGACCCGGGTGGCGTTCGGGCACGACGTGCGCGCCGCCGCCCTGGCCGAGATGCGCTCGGGGGCCGCGCGCGACCGACCCGGATCCCTCGCCTTCGTCCCGGTCGGCACGGGCGTGGCCGCGGCCTTCGCGGTCGACGGGCGGATCCTCGTCTCGGACGGCTGGGCGGGCGAGATCGGCCAGACCGTCATCACCTCGGGCCCGCACGCCGGGCTGCGCGTCGAGCAGGTCGCCTCCGCGTCCGCCACCGCCCGCCGCGCGGGCGAGGAGGGCACGCTCGCCGTCGCCCGCCGGGTC
>NZ_QWGT01000196.1 GCF_003576405.1 Clavibacter lycopersici | reverse complement strand
GACGCCTGCGGCCGCGCGTCGGCGGCGGTGCTGCGGGTCGCGGTCCCGGTCGCGGTGCCGGTCCCGGTCGCGGTGCGTGGCGGCGCTGGATCCTCGCCCTCTGGCTCGTGCAGTGCCTCGCCTTCGTCGCGGGTCTCCTCCTCGCGCACTCGTCCCTCGGCGTCGTCGCGACCGCGGTGACGATCGGCGTCCTCGTGGGCGTCGCGTCGGCCGCGCTCGCCGGGGCCGCCGCGCGTCGTGCGGGACGCGGATCGGGCTTCGTCGACTCCGCCTCGATCACCGCCTACGCGTAGGCGCCCGCCGCCGGACCGGAGACGCCCGGCCGCACCGCGAAGAGCATCCCCGCGCGCGGGTGCCGCGTGGAGTCCTCCGCCGAGTAGCCCTCCTGCGAGGTCGTGATGACGAGCACGTCGCGGTCGGGGCCGACGAAGGCGCAGCTGGAGACCTGCGGTGCGTCGACGCGAACGGATCCCACGTGCTCGCCCGCGGGGGAGTAGCGGCGCACCTCGCCGCCGCCCCAGAGCGCGACCCAGAGGAAGCCCTCGTCGTCGACGCACATGCCGTCGGGGTGGCCGTCGGCGGGGTCGATCTCGACCACCACCTCGGGGTCGGCGAGGCCGCCCTCGTCCGTGACGCGGAAGCGGCGCACCTGCTGCGTGGGGGTGTCGATGTAGAGCATCTCGTCGCCGTCGGCCGAGAACGCGGTGCCGTTGGAGATGGTGACGCCCTCGAGCACGGTCGTGGCACGGCCGCGGTCGAGGAGGTAGAGCGCGCCGGCGCCGGGGGTCTTGTCGAAGGCCATGGATCCGGCCCACAGCCGGCCGCGCGGATCCACCTCGCCGTCGTTCATGCGGCGCCGGATGCCGTCCGCCGGGAGCACGTCGGCCATCGGGATCACCGCGCCGTCGCCCGTGAGGCGGACGAAGCCGTCGCGCGCGGCGAGCACGTGGCCGCCGTCCGCGTGCCGGACGACCGCGCCGACCGGGCCGCCGACCGCGGTCTCGGTGACGGGCCCGACCGCGAGCGTGACGGGATCGAGCGTCGCCTCGCGCACGATGCCGGCGTACTGGTCGGCCCAGAGGAGCGTGCCGCGCGCCGCGTCCCAGAGCGGCGCCTCGGCGTGCTCGGAGCGGACGGTGTCGAGGGGCACGGCGTCCCACGTGGTGACGCTCATCGGGCGCCGTCCCGCGGCCCGCGCTCCGGAGCGCCCTCGCCCTCGTACGCGCGCTGCGGCATCTGCGTGGCGAGCTTGCCGCCGCTCACGTCGACGAGCGTGCCCGTGATGTACCCGGCGCGGTCGCTCGCGAGGAAGACGAGGAGGTCGGCCACGTCGTCCGGCCGCTCCCACCGGCGGATGCTGAGGGTGTCGAGCAGGCGGTCCTGCGCGGGCTCCGGCATCTCGGCGAAGCCGTTCATGGCCGTGGGGATCATGCCGGGCGCGTACGCGTTCACCGTGATGCCCCACGGCCCCAGCTCGCTCGCGAGCACGCGCGTGAACTGCACGACGGCGGCCTTCGACGCGCCGTATGCGGCCGCGCCGACGCTCGGGATGACGGCCGCGAACGACGCCGCGTTGATGATGCGCCCGCCTCCCGCCGCCTTCATGGCCGGGATGACGGCCTGCGAGAGCAGGAACACCCCGCCGACGTTCACGTCGAACGCGGCCTGGAAGCGCGCCGGCTCCAGCGTCTCGACCGACCCCTCCACGTTGATGCCGGCGTTGTTGACGAGCACGTCGACCCGGCCGGCCGCCTCGACCACCTGCGCGACGGCCGCCTGCACGGACGCCTGGTCGGTGACGTCGGCGACGATCGCGGTGATCCCCTCCGGCAGCGACTCGCGGAAGCGGAGGTCGAGCCCGAAGACGCGGCACCCCTCCTCGAGATAGCGCTCGGCGATCGCGCGGCCGATGCCCTGCGCGGCACCTGAGACGACGACGACCCTGTCGCGGAGGTCGATGAGCATGCGTGTTCCCCACAGTCCGAATAGCGTTTCCCTCAACGTAGGGGTGACCGAGGGAGACCGCCATGTCCGGAGCACGGACGCACGACGACCACGACGACCACGACGGAGACGTACCTGGGGAGGGAACGGCGAGCCCGCGGACCCTCTGGGTGAGCGGCGCGGGATCCGGCGTCGGGCGCGCCACCGCGGTCGCCGCGGCCCGCGACGGCTGGCACGTCGTGCTCTCGGGTCGCCGCCGGGAGGCGCTCGAGGAGACGCGCGCGCTCGTCGACGACCTGGGATCCACCGCGGTCGTCGCCCCGCTCGACGTCACCGACGACGCCGCGCTCGCCGCGGTGGTCGCGGGCCTCGACCGGCTCGACGGCGTCGTGGTCGCCGCGGGCCTCAACGCCCCGCGCCGGTCGTGGGCCGAGCAGGACCTCGCCGACTTCGACCGCATCCTCGCGACCAACCTCACCGGACCCGCGCACCAGGTCGCGGCCGCGCTCCCGCTGCTGCGCGCATCCGGCGGCACGGTCGTGCTCATCTCCTCCTACGCCGCGTGGACGCACTCGCCGGGCGCCGGCGTCGCCTACAGCGCCTCGAAGACGGCGCTCTCGACCCTCGTTCGCGACCTCAACGCGCAGGAGGCCGCGAGCGGGATCCGCGCCACCCACCTCTGCCCCGGCACCATCGACAGCGACTTCCTCGCGCTCCGGCCGACCGTGCCCGACGCCGCCGAGCGCGCCGCGATGCTCACGCCCGACGACGTGGCCCGCGCCGCGATGTTCGTGCTCGCCTCGCCCCCGCACGTGAGGATCGACGAGCTGGTGCTGTCCCCGATGTCGCAGCGCGGCGGGTTCTGATCGGTCGGCTTCCCTAGACGAACGTCTCGTGAAGGCGTTGAGTGGTCTCTCGTCGCAACGATGCGACCACCAGGAGGCAGCACCATGAGCACCGACCAGCGCACGCGATCCGACGGGGCCGCCGTCCGCCGCGGACTCCTCACCTTCATGGCGGCCCCGCCGCCCGCACCCCGGCTCGACGACGCCGCGGTCGCCCGCCGCTACCCGCGCCTGCGCCTGCAGGTTTTCATGGGCATCTTCATCGGCTACGCGGCCTACTACCTCATCCGCAACAACGTGCCGCTGGTGGCGACGATCCTCCGCGACGAGAACGGCTTCAGCGCCCTCGGCCTCGGGATCCTCACCAACGGCGTGCTCCTCGCCTACGGCTTCAGCAAGTTCCTCAGCGCGATCGTCAGCGACCGCAGCAGCGCGCGCTGGTTCCTCCCGATCGGCCTGCTGCTCTCCGCGTTCGCGAACCTCGTGGTCGCGTTCGTGCCGGCCGTCGGCGCGTCCGTCGCGCTGTTCGCCGTGGTGATGATCGTCAACGGCTTCTTCCAGGGCATGGGCTGGCCGCCGTCCGGCCGCACGCTCGTGCACTGGTTCTCCACCTCGGAGCGCGGCGGCAAGACCGCCATCTGGAACGTCGCCCACAACGTCGGCGGCGCCGGAGCGGGCGGTCTGGCCGGTCTCGCGATCGCGACCTTCGGCACCTGGCAGAGCGCGTTCTGGTTCCCCGCGATCGTCTGCATCGTGATCGCGCTGATCGCCTTCGTGCTCCTCCGCGACACCCCCGAGTCCGAGGGCCTGCCGCCCATCGAGGAGCACCGGCACGACCCGGCGCCCGTCGAGTCCGACGCCGCCGACGAGGGCGCGTCGACCTGGGCCACGATCCGCCGCTACGTCATCGGCAACCGCACCATGGTGAACCTCGCGCTCGCCAACGTGTTCGTCTACACGCTCCGGTACGGCGTGCTCGTGTGGGCGCCCATCTACCTCGCGGACGTGCGCGGGGCCAGCCTCGGCGAGGGCATCGCCGGGTTCTCGCTGTTCGAGCTCGCGGGGATCCCCGGCACACTGCTCTGCGGGTACATCAGCGACAAGGTCTTCCGCGGGCGGCGCTCGCCCACCGGCATCCTGTTCATGGCCGCGGTCGGCGTGGCCGTCGCGATCTACTGGCTCTCGCCCGCCGACGGCCCGCTGTGGATCTCGCTGGCGGCGCTCGTGCTCATCGGCGGCCTGATCTACGGGCCGGTCATGCTCATCGGCCTGCAGGCGCTCGACCTCAGCCCCCGCAGGGTCGCGGGCACCGCGGCCGGGTTCACGGGCCTGTTCGGCTACGTGCTCGGCGCGACGCTCGCCTCGACCGGCATCGGCGCGTCGGTGCACGCGTTCGGCTGGGACGTCACCTTCGTGCTGATCCTCGTCTGCGTCGTGCTCGCGATCGTGCTGCTCGCGATCGTCGGCAAGGACGAGTCGGCGCTGCGCCGCCGTCGCGAGGAGCGCGGGGACATCGCGGCTCGCTGATCCGGTCCGCACGGTGCCGGGGGCGGATCAGCTCGCGCCCGGCACCACGATCCCGCGCTCGTACGCGAACACGACGGCCTGCACGCGGTCGCGCACGCCGAGCTTCAGCAGCAGGCGCGAGACGTGCGTCTTCACGGTGGCCTCGCCGAGGTAGAGGCGCTCGGCGATCTCCGCGTTCGCGAGGCCCTCGGCGAGGAGGCGCAGCACCTCGAGCTCGCGGTCGGTGAGGGTCCCCACGCGCGGATCGGTCGGGATCGTCGGGGCGGCGGCGGGTGCCGCGTCGTCGTGGGGCGCGTCGGATCCGCGGCCGAAGCGCTCGATGACGCGGCGCGTGACGTCGGGCGAGAGCAGCGCGTCGCCGCGCGCGATCACGTGCACCGCCTCCACGAGCGACTCCGGCGACGCGCTCTTCAGCACGAACCCGCTGGCGCCCGCGTCGAGTGCGGTGAAGAGGTAGTCCTCGCGGTCGAAGGTGGTGAGCATCAGCACCCCCGCGGTGATCGCGGGGTCGGCGACGATGCGGCGCGTGGCCTCGAGGCCGTCGACGCGCGGCATCTGCACGTCCATGCAGATCACGTCGGGCGCGAGCGCGGCGGCCAGGCGGACGCCCTCCTCGCCGTCGGCCGCCTCGCCGACCACCTCGATGCCGTCCTCGCTCTCGAGGATCACGCGGAAGCCCGCGCGCACGAGCGCCTGGTCGTCGACGATCAGGACGCGGATGGGGGCGGATGTCGCCGTCACGGCGGCGGCGGGGTCGATCGGGTCGGCGGTCATGCGCGGGTCTCCTCGGGGACGGATGCGTCGAGCGGGACGGGCATCGGCACGGGCGGCACGACCGGCGCGCGTCCCGTCGGCACCGACGCGCGCACGAGGTAGCCGCCGCGCGCCTTCGGGCCGATCTCGATGGATCCGCCCACCGCCGCGACGCGCTCCCGCATGCCGCGCTGGCCG
>NZ_QWGT01000195.1 GCF_003576405.1 Clavibacter lycopersici | reverse complement strand
GGCGCGGCTGGCGGGCGCGCGCGGCTGACGGCCAGCCGGCGGCGCGCCGCGGACGCCCGCCCGCTACGCGGGGAACCCGTGCAACGCCACGTGCTGGAGGAGGATCACCGTCTTGCCGTCGGCGATGCGGCCGTCGGCGACCATCGCGAGCGCCTCCTCGAGCGTCACCTCGACGCGCTCGATGTCCTCGCCCTCCTCGGCCACGCCGCCGCCCGCGCCCACGACGTCGGCTGGCGTGTACGACGCGAGGTAGTGGTGGACGCGCTCGGTGACGGATCCGGGGCTCATGAAGAGGTCGAACAGGTGCGTGAGCGCGACGACCTCGACGCCGAGCTCCTCGCGGGCCTCGCGGCGGATCGCGTCCTCGGGGGAGTCCTCGTCGAGGAGGCCGGCCGCGGCCTCGACGAGCATGCCGTCGGGGTGGCCGTTGACGTAGGCGGGGTAGCGGAACTGGCGGGTGAGGAGGATCCGGTGGGTGTCGGCCGCGTAGAGGAGCACGGTCGCGCCGTCGCCCCGGTCGTAGGTCTCGCGCTGCTGCTCCTGCCAGGATCCGTCGCGGAGACGGAGGTCGAGCGTGGTCCGGCGGAGCACGTGCCAGCCGTCGGAGGTGACCTCGACGCGCTTCACGACCACGTCGGGGTTGCGGTCGAGGTCCGTGCCGCGGAGGTGGAGGCCGGTGCGGCCCCTCGAGTCGGGCAGGGTCTCACCGGGGCGCGTCATGCCGCAATCCTCGCGGGCCGGTCGGCGGCGTCGCGTCCGCCGGAGGGCGGATCCGCGCGGCCGCCGACCGGCCGCGGCTACAGCGTGCCCGTGAGCACCCCGCCGTCGGCGCGCAGCGCGGCGCCGTTGGTCGCCGAGGCCAGCGGGCTCGCGAGGTAGGTGACGAGGGTCGCGATCTCGGCGGGCTCGAGGAAGCGCTCGAGCAGCGTCGTGCGGTTCCGGCCGATGACGGCGGTGCGCATGGCCTCGGTCGACACGCCCTGCGCGGCCGCGATGCCCTCGACGGTCCTGGCGACGCCGTCCGACCAGGTCGGCCCGCCGAGCACCGCGTTCACCGTGACGCCTGTGCCCCGCGTCCGCTTCGCGAGCCCGTTGCCGAGGGCGAGCAGCGCGGCCTTCGTGACGCCGTAGTGGATCATGTCGGCCGGGACGTCGACGCCGGACTCGCTGCTGACGGAGATCACGCGCCCCCAGCCGCGCTCGAGCATGCCGCCGAGGAGGTGGCGGGACAGGCGGACGGCGCTCATGAGGTTCACCTCGAGGTAGCGCGCCCACTCGTCGTCGGTGACGGAGTCGAAGTCGGCGAGGCCGAAGAGCCCGACGTTGTTCACGAGGATGTCGACCTCGCCGAGCGCGTCGAGGAGGCGGGTCACCTGGGCGGCGTCGCCGAAGTCCGCGACGAGCCCCGCGGGATCCGCCCCCGGGTGATCCGCGCGGAGGCGCGCGACGGCGGCGTCGACGCGCCCGTGGTCCCGTCCGTTGACGGTGACGCGCACGCCCTCGGCGGTGAGCGCGGACGCGATGGCGTAGCCGATGCCCTCGGTCGATCCGCTCACGAAGGCCGTCCGGCCGTCCAGCTGCATGTCCATGGTGCTCCTGTCTTCACTTTCCTGGTCAACTCAGCATGTCGACTTCGACTTGCGCAGGCAAGTCAGGCGCGCGAGTGCCGTACTCTGGTCGTCATGTCGACGCCCGCGGACGGCCAGGGCCTCGGCCCGGAGCAGCTGGAGGTCTGGGCGTCCCTCGCCACGCTGATGCAGCGGCTCCCGGCGGCGCTCGACGCGCAGCTCCAGCGCGACAGCGGCCTCACCCACTTCGAGCACGGCGTGCTCTACGCGCTCGACACCGCGCCGGATCGCACGCTCCGCATGAGCACGCTCGCCGGGTACGCGAGCTCGACCCTCTCGCGCCTCTCGCGCGCCGCCACGCGTCTCGAGGGCAGGGGGTGGATGCGCCGCTCGGTGGATCCGACGGACGGCCGGTACACGCTCGCCCACCTCACCGGCTCGGGCCACGAGCTGGTCGCGTCCGCGACCCCCGCGCATCACGCGCTCGTCGGAAGGCTCGTCTTCGACGCCCTGACGGAGCGGCAGGCGCGCCAGCTGGGGGAGATCGGGCGGCGTCTCGCGGAGTCCGTCAGCGATGCGCCCGCGTGGCGACCGGCGGGATCCGGGACGACCGACGCCGAGGGCGGGCGCTGATCAGGCGCGGCCCTGCAGGATCAGGTTCCAGTACACCCACGGCAGGACGTACCGGTCGGCGAGGAACGTGATGCGGCGCTCCTTCGCGAGGCCCTTCCAGCCCGGGATGGTGGGCTTCGGGCGGTAGCGGTCGTCGAACTCGGCGAAGACGACGGTCGAGCGGGAGACCACGAACGGGCACACCGAGTAGCCGTTGTAGGTCTGCGGCAGCGGCTTGCCCTTCAGGGCCGCGACGAGGTTCTTGGCGACCGTGGTGGTCTGCTGGCGGAGCGCGCCGCCGGACTTCGAGTTCGTGGTGGCGGCGGCGTCGCCGAGCGCCCACACGTCGGGGAAGCGCGGGTGGCGGAGGGTGAGCGGATCCACCTCGACGAAGCCGCCCGCGTCGCCCGGCGCCGCGAGGCCCGTGCCGGCCAGCCAGTCGGGCGCGGACTGCGGCGGGACCGCGTGCAGCACGTCGTAGGGGAGGGTCTCGCGATCCGCGTCCTCGAGGCCCTGCTGCGCCGCGTGGTCGGGGCCGAGGAGCGCGCGGGCGCGGTCGACGCCGGCGATCTCGACGGTGCGGGCGACCGGATCCACGGCCACGAGCTCGCGCCCGTACCGCACCTCGATGCCGTACTCGGCGACCTTGCGCTCGAGCTCGGCGTCGACGAGCGGCATGCCGAACAGGGTGGGCGTCGGGACGACGAGCACCACGCGGATGTCGTCGAGCACGCCGATCGCGCGCCAGTGGTCGCACGCGAGGTACATGGGCTTCTGAGCCGCCCCCGAGCAGGTGCCGGGGCCGTCGGGCTGCGTGAAGACGACCGTGCCGGAGCGGACATCGCGCAGCACCTTCGAGGCCTTGGCGGCGTAGTGGTGCTCGTAGTTGGAGATCCCGACGGGCGACGCCATCGCCTCGGCGAGGCCGGGCACGGCGTCCCAGTCCTTCTGGATCCCGGGGCACACGATGAGCTGGCCGTACGAGACCCGGCGGCCGGACTCGAGGGCGACCGTCCTCGCGTGCGGGTCGATGCCGGCGACGCGGTCCTGGATCCACGTGACGCCCTTCGGCGTGACGGACCCCTGCGGCCGGGTCGCCTGCGACGCGCGCGCGGTGCCGCCCGCCACGTGCGAGAACATCGGCTGGTAGTAGTGCGTGTCGCGCGGCTCGACGACCGCGACGTCGTCGACGCCGTAGCGCCGGAGCCGCCCCGCGACCGAGAGGCCCGCGTTCCCCCCGCCGATGACGAGCACGTCGTGGTGGTCGGGCGCGCTGCCGGCTGGGGTCATGGCCTCAACCTAGGCCCGGCGTGCGACATCCGGGCGTGCGCCGTCGGTTCGCGGCCCTGGCCGGAAAGCGCACGCCGGGCCGTCGCCGCTGGCCGCGGAGCGAAGCGCGGGCGCTCCTCGCTGGAGGAACCCTGGACGCCCGGGACGATCCGGGAGCCGTGCCCGTCTCCTTGACGTGCCGGTCATCCAGCCGGCATCGCGATCCCCGTCCGGGAGCGCGTCCGATCGACACCAGGAGCACCACATGACCGACGTCACCCCCGCCACCGCCTCCAGCCGCGCCGCCGCGAAGCACACGCCCGCTGACTCGACCTCGGGCAAGAACACGATCGCCGACGGCGTCGTCGAGAAGGTCGCCGGCATCGCGGCACGCCAGGTCCCCGGCGTGCACGACCTCGGCAACGGCGCGGCCCGTGCCGTGGGCGCGATCCGCAACGTCATCGGCCAGCAGGACCGCGGCCAGGGCATCTCCGTCGAGGTCGGCGAGAAGCAGGTCGCGGCGGACATCGTCGTGGTCGCCGAGTACCCCGTCGCGCTGCAGGACCTCGCCGACCGGATCCGCGAGTCCGTCACCGACGCGATCTCGCAGGTCGTCGGCATGGACGTCGCCGAGGTCAACGTCACCGTCTCCGACGTGCACATCCCGTCGGACGACAAGGACGAGGACGACGACGCGAAGAGCCGCGTCCAGTAGCACCGCCAGCTGGCGGGACCGGGCACGACCCGGTCCCGCCGCCGCGCGCGGGGCCGACCGCCCCGCGCCACCCGCACCCGCATCCCGATCCACCCGCACCACCAGAGGACACGAACCGATGAGCAAGTCGACCAGCGCCGCGAAGGCACCCCGCGACACCCCGGCCCAGGGCCGCGGGCAGAAGGCGGCATCCGCCTCGGATCGCCCGTCGACCGCCGCCCGCTGGGGCGCCGAGGCGTTCGGCACGTTCCTCCTCGTCTTCGGCGGCGTCGGCACCGCGCTGTACGCGTCCGCGTTCCCGGACGACGGCAACGCCACGGGCGTCGGCTTCCTCGGCGTCGCGCTCGCGTTCGGACTCACCGTGATGGCGGGCGTCGCGGCCGTCGGCGGGATCTCCGGCGGCCACTTCAACCCCGCCGTCTCCGTCGGCCTCGCGTTCGCGGGCCGCATCGGCTGGCGCGAGGTGCCCGGCTACGTCGTCGCCCAGCTCATCGGCGGGATCCTCGCCTCCAGCGCCCTCGCGCTCATCGCGGCCGACGGCCCGGCCGGCTACCTCGCCGCCGCGCAGGACGGCGGCTTCGCCTCGAACGGCTACGGCGACGCGTCGCCCGGCGGCTTCGGCCTCGGCGCCGTGCTGCTCACCGAGGTGATCCTCACCGCGGTCTTCGTGGCCGTGATCCTCGCGGTCACCGGCCAGAAGGCGTACGCCGCGGTCGCGCCGATCGTCATCGGGCTCACGCTCACCCTGATCCACCTCATCAGCATCCCGGTCAGCAACACCTCCGTGAACCCGGCCCGCTCCATCGCCGCCGCGGTCTACGGCGGACCCGACGCGCTCGGGCAGGTGTGGGCGTTCGTCGTCGCGCCCCTGGTCGGCGCCGCGATCGCCGGGCTCGCGCACCGCGCGCTGACCCGCGCCGCCTCCGTCCCCGCCTGAGCGGTCGTCCTCCGCCCGACCCGCCCGCGCACCCCGCACCCATCCCGCATCCGCACCACAGAAGGAGCACCGCCGTGAACGACGCCGCACCCGCCATCCGTCCCATCGACCTGACCGGCATCGACGCCGCGCACCGGGAGGGGGAGACGGTCGCGCACCGGGTGGGCGTCGCCGCGGCCGAGACCGCCGCGGGCGTCACGGGCGTGCACCACCTCGGCGGTCCGGCCGCGCGCGCGCTCGACGCC
>NZ_QWGT01000194.1 GCF_003576405.1 Clavibacter lycopersici | reverse complement strand
CGAGGGGTGGATCCGCGTCTCCCTCGCCGCCGACCGCGACGCGCTCCTCGCGGGCCTCCGCCGGCTGCCGGCCCCCGGCGAGGCCGCGCCCTCCGCGTAGCGCGGCGAGACGGCCCCGCGACGGACGAGGCGACGCCCGCGTCCTAGGCTCGGAGCATGCCCCTCTCCGACAGCACCGCTCCCGTCCGCGCGTCCGCATCCACCGTCACCGCCATCGTCGGCGGCCACGTCGTCCCCGTGGACGGCGCGCCCATCCCCGGCGGCACCGTCCTCCTCCGCGACGGCCTCGTCGCCGCGGTCGGCGCAGGCGCCGACGTGGAGGTGCCCGAGGGCGCGACCGTGATCGACGCCGCCGGCCGCTGGGTCCTGCCCGGCTTCGTCGAGGCGCACGGCCACGTCGGCATCCACGAGGAGGCCAACGGCCCCGCGGGCAACGACACGAACGAGATGACCGATCCCGACATGTCGTCGGTCCGCGCCATCGACGCCATCGACATCGACGACGAGGGCTTCCGCGACGCGCTCAAGGGAGGCGTCACGACCATCGTCGTGAAGCCCGGCTCGGGCAACCCGATCGGCGGCCAGTCGGTCGCCATCAAGTCGTGGGGCGGCCGCACGATCGACGAGCAGCTCGTCAGCGACTCCGTGAGCGTGAAGAGCGCGCTGGGCGAGAACCCGAAGCGCGTCTACGGCGAGAAGGGCAGGACCCCCAGCACGCGCCTCGGCGTCGCCATGGTGATCCGCCGCGCCTTCCGCGACGCCGAGGACTACCGCGCCGCGCGCGACCACGCAGCCGCGGAAGGCAAGCCCTTCTCCCGCGACCTCGGCAAGGAGACCCTCGTGCGCGTGCTCGACGGGGAGCTCGCCTGGGACCAGCACACGCACCGCCACGACGACATCGCCACCGCGATCCGCCTCGCCGACGAGTTCGGCTACCGCCTCGTCGTCAACCACGGCACCGAGGGCGACAAGATCGCGGACGTGCTCGCCGAGCGCGGCATCCCCGTCATCTTCGGCCCGATGATCACCTCGCGCTCCAAGGTCGAGCTGCGCGACCGCGCCGTCGCGAACCTCGCCGCCCTGCACCGCGCCGGCGTGCTCGTCGCGATCACCACCGACGCCCCCGTCGTGCCCATCGACTTCCTGGTGCACCAGGCGTCGTTCGCCGTGAAGGACGGCCTGCCCGCCGACATCGCGATCCGCGCCATCACCGCGAACCCGGCGGCGATCCTCCGCCTCGACCACCGCGTCGGCGCCCTCACCCCGGGCCTCGACGCCGACGTCGTGATCTGGTCGGGCGACCCGCTCGACGTCCAGTCGCGCGCCGAGCACGTCATCATCGGCGGCGACACGGTCTACACCTGGGCCGACGGCCGCGGCACCACGGTCGAGCGCGGCACGCGCTTCGGCGCATGAGCGAGGCGACGGCCGGGGCTCCCGGCACCGGGTCCGACGCCCCGCGCACCGCCGTCGTCGCGGGCGCGTCCGGCTTCATCGGGCAGGTGCTCGTGCGCGAGCTGACCGACGAGGGCTACCGCGTGCTCACGGTCGGCCGATCGGGCGCCGACGCGCGCTGGGGCGACGAGGACGGGATCCGCCGCATCGTGGACGGCGCCGACCTCCTCGTGAACCTGGCCGGAAAGAGCGTGAACTGCCGCTACGGCGTCGCCGACCGGCGGGAGATCCTCCGATCGCGCGTCGAGACGACGGCCGAGCTCGCGCGTGCCGTCGCCGACAGCGCGCGGCCCGTTCCGGTCTGGATCAACGCCTCCACCGCCACCGTCTACCGGCACGCGACCGACCGTCCGCAGACGGAGTCGACGGGCGAGCTCGGCGACGACTTCTCGCCGTCGGTCGGGCGCGCCTGGGAGCGCGCGTTCTTCACGCCCGAGCTGCCGTCCACCCGGCGCGTGGCGCTGCGGATCGCGATCGTCCTCGGCCGCGACGGCGCGCTCCAGCCGCTCCTCGGCCTCGCGCGGTTCGGCCTCGGCGGCCCGCAGCTCGACGGCCGCTTCCCCGGCCGCCCCTCGCGCATCCGCGCCGGTGCCCACCACAGGTACCAGCCCACCCACGGCCGCCAGGTCTTCAGCTGGCTGCACATCGACGACCTGGTGGGGATCATCCGCTTCGTGCGCGACACCCCGTCCCTCGAGGGGCCCGTGAACGCGTCGAGCCCCGAGCCCGTCACGAACCGCCGGCTGATGAAGGTGCTCCGTCGGGCCGTAGGCATGCCGATCGGCCTCGCCGCGAACCGGTGGATGCTGGAGGTCGGCATGTGGCTGTTCCGCACGGAGCCCGAGCTCGTCCTCAAGAGCCGCTGGGTCGTGCCGGAGACGCTGGAGGCCGCCGGGTTCCGGTTCCGCTGGCCGGAGCTCGACCAGGCCGTCGCCGACATCGTCCGGCGCTGAACGCGTGGGGCCGGGTCCGTCGACCCGGCTCCGCGACCCGCCCGCGCGACGTGCCGTGGGATGATCGTGGTTCCGCCCCACAGCACCGACCCCACCGAAGGAACGCGTGAGCCCCCTAGCAACGAAGGCCCTCCGGCCCGCCGCGACCGACCCCGCGTCCATCCGCAACTTCTGCATCATCGCCCACATCGACCACGGCAAGTCCACGCTGGCCGACCGCATGCTGCAGATGACGGGCGTCGTCGACTCGCGCTCCATGCGCGCCCAGTACCTCGACCGCATGGACATCGAGCGCGAGCGCGGCATCACCATCAAGAGCCAGGCCGTCCGCATGCCGTGGGAGCTCGACGGGCGGACGTACGCGCTCAACATGATCGACACCCCGGGCCACGTCGACTTCTCCTACGAGGTGTCGCGCTCGCTCGCCGCGTGCGAGGGCGCGATCCTCCTGGTCGACGCCGCGCAGGGCATCGAGGCCCAGACCCTCGCGAACCTCTACCTCGCGCTCGAGAACGACCTGACGATCATCCCGGTGCTCAACAAGATCGACCTGCCGGCCGCCGACCCCGACAAGTACGCGGCCGAGCTCGCGTCCCTCATCGGCGGCAGCCCGGAGGACGTGCTGCGCGTCTCCGGCAAGACCGGCGCGGGCGTCGAGGAGCTGCTGGATCGCGTCTCCCGCACCATCCCCGCGCCCGTCGGCGATCCCGACGCCGCGGCCCGCGCCATGATCTTCGACTCGGTCTACGACGCCTACCGCGGCGTGGTCACGTACGTCCGCATGATCGACGGCAAGCTCAGCCCGCGCGAGAAGATCTCGATGATGTCCACGCGCGCCACCCACGAGATCCTCGAGATCGGCGTCAGCTCGCCCGAGCCCACGCCGTCGGACGGCCTCGGGGTCGGCGAGGTGGGCTACCTCATCACGGGCGTGAAGGACGTGCGCCAGTCGAAGGTCGGCGACACCGTCACGACCGCCGCACGCCCCGCGACCGAGGCGCTGCCCGGCTACACCGAGCCGCTGCCCATGGTCTTCTCCGGGCTCTACCCGATCGACGGGTCCGACTACCCCGACCTCCGGGACGCGCTCGACAAGCTCAAGCTCTCCGACGCGGCGCTGGTCTACGAGCCCGAGACCTCCGTCGCGCTGGGCTTCGGCTTCCGCTGCGGGTTCCTCGGGCTCCTGCACCTCGAGATCATCACGGAGCGCCTCTCGCGAGAGTTCGGGCTCGACCTGATCACGACCGCCCCCAGCGTGATCTACGAGGTCACGAGCGAGGACAAGAGGACCGTGACGGTGACCAACCCGAGCGAGTTCCCGGGCGGCAAGATCGTCAGCGTCTCCGAGCCCGTCGTGAAGGCCGCGATCCTCGCGCCCAAGGACTACGTCGGCACGATCATGGAGTTGTGCCAGTCGCGGCGCGGGATCCTGCTCGGCATGGAGTACCTCGGGGAGGACCGGGTGGAGATCCGCTACACGATGCCGCTCGGCGAGATCGTGTTCGACTTCTTCGACAACCTCAAGAGCAAGACGGCCGGGTACGCGTCGCTCGACTACGAGCCCGCGGGCTCGCAGGAGTCCGACCTCGTGAAGGTCGACATCCTGCTGCAGGGCGAGCAGGTGGACGCGTTCAGCGCCATCGTGCACCGCGACAAGGCGTACGCGTACGGGGTCTTGATGACCGGCCGGCTCCGGGAGCTCATCCCGCGCCAGCAGTTCGAGGTGCCGATCCAGGCCGCCATCGGCGCCCGGATCATCGCCCGCGAGTCCATCCGCGCCATGCGGAAGGACGTGCTCGCCAAGTGCTACGGCGGCGACATCACCCGCAAGCGCAAGCTCCTCGAGAAGCAGAAGGAGGGCAAGAAGCGCATGAAGATGGTCGGCCGCGTCGAGGTCCCCCAGGAGGCGTTCATCGCCGCGCTCTCGGGCGACACGGAGAAGAAGGCCAAGTAGCCCGGTGCCCGCACGCACGACGCGCCCCCTGCCTCTCGAGGCAGGGGGCGCGTCGTGCGTGCGGTCAGGACCGCGGACGCATCACCCGCGGGGCGTCGAGCGGCCGACGGCGCGGCGACGGCGGATCGCCGGGACGGCGACGAGCGCGAGGCCCGCGGCGAGCAGGGATCCCGTCAGGGCGATCAGCGGCACGGGGTCGGCGCCCGTCACCGGCAGCGTCGTGCGGTGGCCGACCGTCGCGACGCGGGCGCCGGTGACCGTGTACGGGACCGCAGGGGAGGAGCCCGACTCGATGCTGCGCGCCTCGCGCTCGTAGGGGAGGTACTGCGACTCGACCGCGGTCACGGAGTACGAACCCGACGGGAGGACCTGGTCGACGGACCACGTGCCGTCGGCGCCGACGGGTGAGGTCACCGTGAGGGGCTCGTCGTACGTGCCGTCGATCGTGAGCACGACCCGGGAGCCCGCGGTCGCGGTGCCCGCGAGGTGCAGGCGACCGTCGACCTGCGCATCGGGCGTGGGGCTGGTGATGACCGGAGCGGCCGGGCGGATCGTGAAGGCCACGTTGCCCTCGGTGGCCGTGGCGGCCTCGCCGAGCACCTGGTCCGCCTTCACCACCCAGAAGCCCACGGGCAGGCCCTCGGTCGTGGTCCAGGTGCCGTCGGCCTGGACTTGCGCCTCGAAGCCCAGGAAGCCGGCGCTGTCACCGTGGTGCGCCCGGAACCCCTCCGCGAACACGCTGAGCGAGATCCGTGCCCCTGCCACTCCCGTGCCGGAGAAGGTCGTCGTGCCGAGGACCTGGCCGGCGCCCTCCGAGGGCGTCAGGATCACGGGCGGGGGGAGCTGCGCGGGCTCCTCGTCGGCGGCGGGCTCGGCAGCGGGCACCGTGTCGACGGCCGGGGCCGGGACGGCCGGTGCCTCCGCGGCGGGCTCCCCGCCACCAGGTGCCTCGACCGACGGCGCCTCCACCGGAGTCTCGATCCCAGGT
>NZ_QWGT01000193.1 GCF_003576405.1 Clavibacter lycopersici | reverse complement strand
AAACAAACAAGCAAGTCAGTAATGATTTGTTCTGTCGGTTTCAAACTTGCTGGTTCGTGTTCGATTCCCGTTCACGTCCGGCTTTAGATGTGCCGATCGCTTTCGGGTGGTCGTGCGTTTAAGCATTTATGGAGAGTTTGATCCTGGCTCAGGACGAACGCTGGCGGCGTGCTTAACACATGCAAGTCGAACGGTGATGTCAGAGCTTGCTCTGGCGGATCAGTGGCGAACGGGTGAGTAACACGTGAGTAACCTGCCCCCGACTCTGGGATAACTGCTAGAAATGGTAGCTAATACCGGATATGACGACTGGCCGCATGGTCTGGTCGTGGAAAGAATTTCGGTTGGGGATGGACTCGCGGCCTATCAGGTTGTTGGTGAGGTAATGGCTCACCAAGCCTACGACGGGTAGCCGGCCTGAGAGGGTGACCGGCCACACTGGGACTGAGACACGGCCCAGACTCCTACGGGAGGCAGCAGTGGGGAATATTGCACAATGGGCGCAAGCCTGATGCAGCAACGCCGCGTGAGGGATGACGGCCTTCGGGTTGTAAACCTCTTTTAGTAGGGAAGAAGCGAAAGTGACGGTACCTGCAGAAAAAGCACCGGCTAACTACGTGCCAGCAGCCGCGGTAATACGTAGGGTGCAAGCGTTGTCCGGAATTATTGGGCGTAAAGAGCTCGTAGGCGGTTTGTCGCGTCTGCTGTGAAATCCCGAGGCTCAACCTCGGGTCTGCAGTGGGTACGGGCAGACTAGAGTGCGGTAGGGGAGATTGGAATTCCTGGTGTAGCGGTGGAATGCGCAGATATCAGGAGGAACACCGATGGCGAAGGCAGATCTCTGGGCCGTAACTGACGCTGAGGAGCGAAAGCATGGGGAGCGAACAGGATTAGATACCCTGGTAGTCCATGCCGTAAACGTTGGGAACTAGATGTGGGGACCATTCCACGGTCTCCGTGTCGCAGCTAACGCATTAAGTTCCCCGCCTGGGGAGTACGGCCGCAAGGCTAAAACTCAAAGGAATTGACGGGGGCCCGCACAAGCGGCGGAGCATGCGGATTAATTCGATGCAACGCGAAGAACCTTACCAAGGCTTGACATATACCGGAAACGTGCAGAGATGTGCGCCCCGCAAGGTCGGTATACAGGTGGTGCATGGTTGTCGTCAGCTCGTGTCGTGAGATGTTGGGTTAAGTCCCGCAACGAGCGCAACCCTCGTTCTATGTTGCCAGCACGTAATGGTGGGAACTCATAGGAGACTGCCGGGGTCAACTCGGAGGAAGGTGGGGATGACGTCAAATCATCATGCCCCTTATGTCTTGGGCTTCACGCATGCTACAATGGCCGGTACAAAGGGCTGCGATACCGTAAGGTGGAGCGAATCCCAAAAAGCCGGTCTCAGTTCGGATTGAGGTCTGCAACTCGACCTCATGAAGTCGGAGTCGCTAGTAATCGCAGATCAGCAACGCTGCGGTGAATACGTTCCCGGGCCTTGTACACACCGCCCGTCAAGTCATGAAAGTCGGTAACACCCGAAGCCAGTGGCCTAACCGCAAGGGAGGAGCTGTCGAAGGTGGGATCGGTGATTAGGACTAAGTCGTAACAAGGTAGCCGTACCGGAAGGTGCGGCTGGATCACCTCCTTTCTAAGGAGCATGTGCGCCTCTCCTCTGTATACAGGGAGATTCAAGGTGCCAAGTCACGCATGGGGCGTATGTCTCCATGGTGGCGCTCATGGGTGGAACATTGACATTGATGCCGGCTGATGTGTCGGGCTGCTAGTACGCCTCCTTGTGGGGTGGGAACGTGGTTCGGTGTGTCGAGGGCATGTTGCACGCTGTTGGGTCCTGAGGGACCGGGCCGCACCGTTTGGTGTGTCTGGTTTCTTGTCGGACCCTTTCCGTCGTCCTGTTGTGGATGGTGGTGGGGTACCGCCCGTATATTGAGAACTACACAGTGGACGCGAGCATCTTAGATTCACCGGTTTACCGGTGGATCACAAAGATCTATTTATAGATCATTGGTCAATTCTGTCTCCTCTAGGGGAGGCGAAACGATTCAATCTCATGTGATTTCAAGATTCTAAGAGCAAACGGTGGATGCCTTGGCATCTGGAGCCGAAGAAGGACGTATAAATCTGCGATAAGCCTCGGGGAGCTGATAATAGAGCTGTGATCCGAGGATCTCCGAATGGGGAAACCCCGCCAGGCCCTTTGGGTGACCTGGTGACTCCCGCCTGAATATATAGGGCGGGTAGAGGGAACGTGGGGAAGTGAAACATCTCAGTACCCACAGGAAGAGAAAGCAAAAGCGATTCCGTTAGTAGTGGCGAGCGAAACCGGAAGAGGCCAAACCGATCATGTGTGATATCCGGTAGGAGTTGCATGGTCGGGGTTGCGGGACTTTCCGTACAGTTCTACCGAGCTGTGAGGGCAATGAGCGCGATATAGACGAATGGTCTTGAAAGGCCAGTCATAGAGGGTGCGAACCCCGTAGTCGAAATGTCGTCGCCTGTCCGGAGAGTATCCCAAGTAGCACGGGGCCCGAGAAATCCCGTGTGAATCTGTCAGGACCACCTGATAAGCCTAAATACTCCCAGATGACCGATAGCGGACAAGTACCGTGAGGGAAAGGTGAAAAGTACCCCGGGAGGGGAGTGAAATAGTACCTGAAACCGTTTGCTTACAAACCGTTGGAGCACCCTTGTTGGTGTGACAGCGTGCCTTTTGAAGAATGAGCCTGCGAGTTAGTGATATGTGGCGAGGTTAACCCGTGAGGGGCAGCCGTAGCGAAAGCGAGTCTTAATAGGGCGTATGAGTCGCATGTTCTAGACCCGAAGCGAAGTGATCTATCCATGGCCAGGTTGAAGCGACGGTAAGACGTCGTGGAGGACCGAACCCACTTCAGTTGAAAATGGAGGGGATGAGCTGTGGATAGGGGTGAAAGGCCAATCAAACTTCGTGATAGCTGGTTCTCTCCGAAATGCATTTAGGTGCAGCGTTGCGTGTTTCTTGCCGGAGGTAGAGCTACTGGATGGACGATGGGCCCCAAAAGGTTACTGACTTCAGCCAAACTCCGAATGCCGGTAAGTGAGAGCGCAGCAGTGAGACGGTGGGGGATAAGCTTCATCGTCGAGAGGGAAACAACCCAGACCACCATCTAAGGTCCCTAAGCGCGTGCTAAGTGGGAAAGGATGTGGAGTTGCATAGACAACCAGGAGGTTGGCTTAGAAGCAGCCACCCTTGAAAGAGTGCGTAATAGCTCACTGGTCAAGTGATTCCGCGCCGACAATGTAACGGGGCTCAAGCACGCCACCGAAGTTGTGGCATTTATATTATAGGCAGGCCTTCGTGGTCCAGCCGTATGGATGGGTAGGAGAGCGTCGTGTGGCCAGCGAAGCGGCGGTGTGAACCAGCCGTGGAGGCCACACGAGTGAGAATGCAGGCATGAGTAGCGAAAGACGGGTGAGAAACCCGTCCTCCGAAAGACCAAGGGTTCCAGGGCCAGGCTAATCCGCCCTGGGTAAGTCGGGACCTAAGGCGAGGCCGACAGGCGTAGTCGATGGACAACGGGTTGATATTCCCGTACCGATGAAGAACCGCCCAAGACAATCCAGTAATGCTAAGTGTCTGAATCCTTGATTCGATCCCTTCGGGGTGACGGTCTTGGCCTAGCACACGACCCTACGCTGGGGCGTTTAGCGTATTAACAGGTGTGACGCAGGAAGGTAGCTGAGCCGGGCGATGGTTGTCCCGGTCTAAGGATGTAGGGCAGAAGATAGGCAAATCCGTCTTCTATGTAGCCTGAGACCCGATGGGTAGTCCTCACGGACGAAATCAGTGATCCTATGCTGCCGAGAAAAGCATCGACGCGAGGTTCCAATCGCCCGTACCCCAAACCGACTCAGGTGGTCAGGTAGAGAATACTAAGGAGATCGAGAGAATCGTGGTTAAGGAACTCGGCAAAATGCCCCCGTAACTTCGGGAGAAGGGGGGCCTGAGGCGTGTAGGGATTTACTCCTGAAGCGTTCGAAGGCCGCAGAGACCAGTGGGAAGCGACTGTTTACTAAAAACACAGGTCCGTGCTAAGTCGCAAGACGATGTATACGGACTGACGCCTGCCCGGTGCTGGAAGGTTAAGAGGAACGGTTAGCACGCAAGTGCGAAGCTGAGAATTTAAGCCCCAGTAAACGGCGGTGGTAACTATAACCATCCTAAGGTAGCGAAATTCCTTGTCGGGTAAGTTCCGACCTGCACGAATGGCGTAACGACTTCCCAGCTGTCTCAACCGCGAACTCGGCGAAATTGCACTACGAGTAAAGATGCTCGTTACGCGCAGCAGGACGGAAAGACCCCGTGACCTTTACTACAGCTTGGTATTGGTGTTCGGTGTGGCTTGTGTAGGATAGGTGGGAGACTGTGAAGCTCGAACGCTAGTTCGGGTGGAGTCATTGTTGAAATACCACTCTGGTCACTCTGGATATCTAACTTCGAACCGTAATCCGGTTCAGGGACAGTGCCTGGTGGGTAGTTTAACTGGGGCGGTTGCCTCCTAAAAAGTAACGGAGGCGCCCAAAGGTTCCCTCAACCTGGTTGGTAATCAGGTGTCGAGTGTAAGTGCACAAGGGAGCTTGACTGTGAGACTGACAAGTCGAGCAGGGACGAAAGTCGGGACTAGTGATCCGGCAGTGGCTTGTGGAAGCGCTGTCGCTCAACGGATAAAAGGTACCTCGGGGATAACAGGCTGATCTTGCCCAAGAGTCCATATCGACGGCATGGTTTGGCACCTCGATGTCGGCTCGTCGCATCCTGGGGCTGGAGTAGGTCCCAAGGGTTGGGCTGTTCGCCCATTAAAGCGGTACGCGAGCTGGGTTTAGAACGTCGTGAGACAGTTCGGTCCCTATCCGCTGCGCGCGTAGGAAATTTGAGAAGATCTATCCCTAGTACGAGAGGACCGGGATGGACGAACCTCTGGTGTGTCAGTTGTTCCGCCAGGAGCACCGCTGATTAGCTACGTTCGGAACGGATAACCGCTGAAAGCATCTAAGCGGGAAGCCGGCTTCGAGATGAGATTTCCATCCCTTTCAGGGTGAAGGCTCCCGGCTAGACTACCGGGTTGATAGGCAGGATGTGGAAGCGAGGACTAAAGACTCGTGGAGCTGACCTGTACTAATAAGCCGATATCTTGAAAACACTTTGCTTGCGTCCACTATGTGGTTCCCGATATACGGTCGGGTACTAATTGAACAACCAGCTTGACTGGTCGATTCATCCCAGTTTTCATGCCCTTGCGGGGGTGTGTGTGAGGTGTTTCGGCGGCCATAGCGAGAGGGAAACGCCCGGTCACATTCCGAACCCGGAAGCTAAGACTCTCAGCGCCGATGGTACTGCAGGGGGGACCCTGTGGGAGAGTAGGACACCGCCGGACTTGATTTGGTAGTAACGGGAAGGCCCGTCGCA
>NZ_QWGT01000192.1 GCF_003576405.1 Clavibacter lycopersici | reverse complement strand
CGCCCGCACCGCCCGCCGCCCGCGCGCCGGCCTACCCGCTCGCGATGCGTCCGCTCGACCCGGACGCCGACGCCGCGCTCGTGCACGCGTGGGTCACCGCCCCGCGCGCCCGCTTCTGGCAGATGGAGCACGCGACCCTCGACGACGTGCGGGCCGAGTACCGGTCCATCGCGGCGGATCCCCGGCGCGATGCCTGGATCGGCCTGCATGACGGCGTCCCCGCGTTCCTCGTCGAGGCGTACGACCCCGCGGACGATCCCGTAGGCGCGCACCTCGACCCGCTCCCCGGCGACCGCGGCATGCACCTGCTCGTCGCGCCGCCGTCCGGCGATCCGCTGCCCGGCTTCACGACCGCCGTGATGCGGCACGTCGTCCGGCACCTGCTGCGGGATCCGACCGTGCGTCGCCTCGTCGTCGAGCCGGACGTCCGCAACCAGGCGATCCACCGCCTCAACGAGCGCGTCGGCTTCCGGCCGCTCCGGGTCGTCGACCTCGGCACCAAGCACGCCCTCCTCAGCGTCGCCACGCGCGACGACGCCCTCCTGCACGCCTCATCGGACGGACACGCCATGACCCTGACCCCCGACCGCACGCGCGACGCCGCCGACCCGGCCCGCGTCCCCGTCACGCCGACCACCGCGACCGCGCCCGACGCCCCCGAGCCGGACCCGCGCGTCCACCGTGCCGCGCACCTCCGCCCCGACGTCTGGGCCGCCGCCACGCGCCACCTCGTGCGCAAGGCGCTCGCCGAGTTCGCGCACGAGCTGCTCATCGCGCCGGAGCGCATGGATCCGCCGACGCCGCCGGGCGCGCCCCGCCCGATCCACGACCCCCGCGACTGGGCCGACTACCGCGTCGCGAGCGCCGACGGCCGGAGCGCGTACGCGTACCGGGCCAGGATCCTCGAGCTCGACCACTGGGACATCGAGGAGCGGAGCATCGCCCGCACGGTCGACGGCGCCCCCGCCGAGCTCGACGCGACCGACCTCGTGCTGGACCTCCGCGACCGCCTCGGCATCACCGACGAGGTGCTGCCCGTCTACCTGGACGAGATCCAGAGCACGCTCTCGGCCGCCGCGTTCTCGCGCCTCCGCGACGTGCCCGACGCGCGCGGCCTCCTCACGGCGTCCTACGCGGAGGTCGAGTCGACCATGGACGAGGGCCACCCCTGCTTCGTCGCCACCAACGGCCGCATCGGCTTCGACCTCGACGACCACGACAGGTACGCGCCCGAGGCGGGCGCCGACGTGCGGATCCTCTGGCTCGCCGTCGACGCGCGGCTCGCCCGCTTCACCGCGATCGACGGGCTCGACCGCGAGGCGTTCCTCGACGCCGAGCTCGGCGGATCGACCCGAGCCCGCTTCCGCGCGCGCATGGAGCGGCTCGGCATCGACCCCGCGGAGCGCGTGCTCGTGCCGGTGCACCCGTGGCAGTGGGAGAACGTCGTCACGGTGACCTTCGCGAGCCTCATCGCGCGCCGCGACATCGTGCTGCTCGGCACCGGCGACGACGAGTACGGCGCGCAGCAGTCCATCCGCACGTGGGCCAACCGCACGAGCCCCGGGCGCTGCTACGTGAAGACCTCGCTCTCGATCCTCAACATGGGCTTCACGCGCGGCCTCTCGCCGGCGTACATGGCCGTCACCCCCGCGATCAACGACTGGGTGCACGCGCTGGTCTCGGGCGACGAGGAGTTCGCGCGGCTGGGCTTCGGGATCCTCCGCGAGGTAGCCGCGGTCGGCGTCCGCGACGAGCGCGTCGAGTCGGCCCTGCCGCCCGGCCACTCCCACGGCAAGATGCTGTCCGCGCTCTGGCGGGAGTCGCCCGTGCCGGGACTCGCGGAGGGCGAGCGGCTGATGAGCATGACGAGCCTCCTGCACGTCGACGCCCAGGGCGAATCGGTGCTGGATGCGCTGATCGACGCGTGCGGGATCGGCGCGGCCGCCTGGCTCCGCCGCTGGCTCGACGCCTACCTCGTGCCGCTCGCGCACGCGCTCCTCGCGCACGACCTCGCGTTCATGCCGCACGGCGAGAACGTGATCCTCGTGCTCCGCGACCACGTCGTCGTCCGCGTGCTGATGAAGGACATCGCCGAGGAGGTCGCCCTGTTCGACACGGAGCGCACGCTGCCGGAGGACGTGCGCCGGATCCGCCTGGACGTGCCCGAGGACGAGCGCACCCTCACGGTCTTCACCGACGTGATGGACGGCTTCCTCCGCTTCGCCGCCGCGCTCCTCGAGGACCGCGACGACCTCGGGCCCGACGGCCTGTGGCGCGTCGCGGCCGAGGCGCTCGCCGACCACGAGCGCGCGCACCCGGAGCTCGCCGACCGCATCGCGCGGTTCGACCTCTTCGCGCCGTCCTTCGACCGCTCCTGCCTCAACCGGCTGCAGCTGCGCGACAACCGGCGCATGGTGGACCTCGCGGATCCGGTGCTGCAGATCCACGGCTCGCTGCGCAACCCGCTCGCGCCCCATGCGGGGCTGCGGCCTCGCCACGGGGCCTGACGCCCGGCAGGCTGGCGGCATGACGGGGATGCGCGGGTCCGGCCGGCGCATGACCGGTGCGGTCCTCGTCGCCGTCGCCGTCGGGACGCTCGCCGCCTGCGCGACCGGCGGCGGCAGCGGCATGTGCCGGCACTGGATCCTGACCTCCGGCCCGGCCGACTGGCATGACGGGGCCACGCTGATCGTGGAGGCGGACGTCACCACGGCCGGGCGCACGGTGGACGTCACGGGCGTGTACGACGTGCACGAGGCGAGTCAGACGCGCGTGACGAAGGGGGAGGCGCCCGACGGCACGATCGACGTCATCTCCCCGTCCGTGGACTGCACGACTTCCGGCGAGCCCGTGACGTACGACGGGGCGGACCCGCTCGCCGAGGACGGGCAGTACCGGCTGTACCTCCGTCCGGAGGAGGGGCGGGGCGGAGTCTGGCGCCTGGTCGTGCCCGGCGCCGTCGAGCCGCTCGCCGACTGACGCCTCCCGCGCACACGAGGAGCCGCCGCCCGCGGATGCGGACGACGGCTCCTCGTCGTGTCGGTGCCGGGAGCGTGACCCGGGCGCCCGGGTGGATCAGCTCGCGGCGTGCGCGCCCTGCTCCACCGTGAGCGTGCGGCCCTCCTGACCCTGCGGCTCGTCGGACGTGACCTGGATCTTCCGCGGCTTCGCCCGCTCGCTGACGGGGATGGTGACGCTCAGCACGCCGTTGGCGTAGTGCGCCGAGATGCGCTCGGTGTCGATGCCCTGGCCGAGCGTCAGCTGGCGGAGGAACGTGCCGGCGACGCGCTCGCGCGTCAGCCACCGCACGTTCTGGTCGCCGGCGAGCGTGCGCTCGGCGCGGATGGTCAGCAGCTGGCCGTCGACGTCGATGTCGACGGATCCCGGGTCGATGCCCGGGAGGTCGGCGGCCAGCACGTAGGTGTCGCCCTCGCGGTGCAGGTCGATCGGCATCGGGCGGTTGGCCTGGCGGGTCTCGGCCAGGGCGCCCATGGCGCGGTCCAGCTCGCGGAACGGATCGAAGGTCATGTTCATGTTCGACTCCTGAAGATGATCTGCGGGGTTGAGCCCCCTCGGCTCAACTACGTCGAGATTAGCACTCGGCATGGGGGAGTGCCAAGGCGTTCGCCGACGGCGAATGCATCTCTCACCACCTCTTCAGGCGCGGCGGCGGAGGTCGCGCTCCATGCGTCCGATGAGCGTCCAGACCGCGCGCGACAGGTCCGGGTGCTCGAGCGCGATGCCCCGGAGCAGCCGGTACTCGAACCGCGCGACCACGGCGGGCGCGGTCTCCGGATGGCGCACGCGGGCCAGCTCGGCGGCCATGCCCTCGGCTTCCAGGGCGTCCTGGCGGAGGGTCGCGACCACGTGCTCGTCCACGGTCGGCAGCTGAGGGATCACCTCCCACGGATCGTCGCCGTTCCGGCAGCGGTGCTCGATCACGGCGTCCAGCTCGTCGCGGGCCTCCTGACGCAGCACCTCGAGGCTGGCGGGGAAGCGGGCGTGCACGGGCGGATCCTCTCGGGCGGCGGGCCGCTCGGCGGCGGACCCCTTCACGCTACGTCATGCCCCGGACCACGCCCGACGGGGTGTCCGGGTGCCGTCGGTAGCCTGGAGGTCCGGCCACCAGGAGGACCCATGACCGACCCCGCCCGTCCCGTCGCGCTCGTCACGGGGGCCACCCGCGGCATCGGCCGCGCCGTCGCCGAGGACCTCGGCCGCACCCACCGCGTGATCGTGCACGGCCGCGACCGCGACGCCGTCGACGCGCTCGCCGCCTCCCTCCCCGACGCCGTCGGCTGGGCAGCCGACCTCGCCGCCGGCGGGCTCGGGGGATCCGTCCCCGCTCTCGACCGGCTCGACGTGCTCGTGCACTCCGCCGGCGTGATCGGCGGCGACGCGGTGGCCGGGACGCCCGTCGAGGAGTGGCGCCGCGTCTTCGAGGTCAACGTGTTCGCGGTGGCCGAGGTGACGCGCCTGCTCCTGCCCGCGCTCCGGGCGGCGAAGGGGCAGGTCGTGCTCGTGAACTCCGGATCGGGCTTCGCGGCCAACCCCACGGGCGGCGTCTACGCGGGATCCAAGTTCGCCCTCCGCGCGCTCGGCGACGCGCTCCGCGAGGAGGAGCGCCCGAACGGCGTGCGCGTCTCGAGCGTGCACCCGGGGCGCGTCGCCACCGACATGCAGCGCGAGCTCCGCGCCAAGGAGGGCGGCGAGTACGACGAGACCCGCTACCTCGAGCCCGCGTCCGTGGCGCGCGCCGTGCGCCTCGTGGTCGACCAGACCCGCGACGGCACGCTCGAGTCGGTGTCGCTGCGGCCGTTCGGGGGCTGATCCACGGCAGCCCGTCGGCGTAGCGTGCGGGCATGGCGACTCCCGCGGCGGACGGCGACGACGACTCCGGCCTCGCCGCGGCGGCGGCCGTCCTCGGTGTGACCGCGGAGGCGCGCGTCGTCGGCCGCGGATCGCTCCGCGCCGCGCTGCCCGTCACCGACCTCGCCGTGGCCGCCTTCGGCCTGCTGGGCCGCGCGGTGGCCGCGCTCGCCGACGCCGCCGACCTTCCCGGTCCCCGCGAGGTCGTCGTCCACCGGGGGCGCGCTGAGGCGTGGTGCGGGCAGCACGTGGAGCCCGTGGGCTGGGTGCTGCCCGCGCCGTGGGATCCGCTCTCCGGCTCGTTCCCGACCCGTGACGGCGGCTGGATCCGCACCCACGCGAACGCGCCCCGCCACCGTGCTGCGCTGCTCACGGTCACCGGCTGCGCGCCCGACGCCGACGCCGACGCGCTCGCCCGGGCGATCGCCGGCTGGGCGGCGCGCGACCTCGAGGACGCGGTCGTCTCAGCGGGCGGGGTGGCCGCGGCCCTGCGGAGCGAGGGGGAGTGGGCCGCGACGGAGGCCGGGCGAGCGGTCGCGGCCGAGCCGCTCGTCGCGCGCCAGGACGGCGGCCCGGGGGCGGGATCCTGTG
>NZ_QWGT01000191.1 GCF_003576405.1 Clavibacter lycopersici | reverse complement strand
CGACGGCCTCCGGCGCCCGCGCACGGCTCCCCCGCTGCACCGCGGCACCGCGGCACCGCGCTACCGCCCGACGGCGGCCGCCCGCTCCTCCACAAGGAGGACGGCGAGATCCGGGTGGTCGGCGAAGACGCCGTCGACGCCCGCGTCCAGCAGCCGACCCCAGTGCGCACGGTGGTCACCGTGCGCCGACTTCGGGCCGGGCCCGCGGAGGGGCCGGGGCAGGAACGCGTTCTCGGGCCGCAGCGTCCACGTGAAGACGGAGAGGCCCGCGCGGTGGGCGCGCTCGACCAGGTCGGTGACGGGCGCCGACGCCGGTGCCGCCGCGGATCCCTGCTCGCCGGCAGACGCGGTGAACCCCGCGGCGGGGCAGATCCGCTCCACCCCGACGCTGATGCCGTCGACGTCCGCCGCGAGCGCGGCCAGCCCGGCGTCGGTCAGCTGCTCGTCGAACGTGACGGCGGAGTCGCCGTGTCGCGCGACCTCGTCCACCGCGGCGCCGCGGCCCTCGAGGAGATAGACCAGCCGGGCCGCGACGCCGTGCGCCCGGACGCGCAGCAGCACGTCCCTCTCGAAGGACTCGATCGTGAGGCGCGACGCGTCGTCCGCCCAGCCGTGCTCCCGGAGGTCCCGGGCGAGCAGCTCGTCGAGCGGCATGCCGAGCGCGGCGAAGTGCGTGGCGTGCTTGATCTCCGCGACCATGCCGAGCGGGCGGCCGTGGCGCGTCGACTCCTGGTCGATGATCCGCAGCAGGTCGGGCAGGGAGAGCACGGTCTCCTCGTCGTCGTGGGCCGCGCTGTCCGGGCGGGCCGCGGGGATCCGCTCCCGGCAGCGCAGCGTGCGGATCTCGGTCCACGTCATGTCCTCGGTGAACCAGCCGGTGCGCTCGACGCCGTCGACGACGCGCGTGGTCCGGCGGTCGGCGAACTCGGGCCGGTCGGCCACGTCGGTCGTGCCGGACAGCTCGTTCTCGTGCCGGATGACGAGCACCCCGTCGGACGAGGCCACGAGGTCGGGTTCGACGGCGTCCGCCCCCTGCGCGAAGCCGAGCCGCACGGCAGCGGCGGAGTGCTCGGGCCGGTAGCCGCTGGCTCCGCGGTGGGCGATGACGAGGGGGCGGGGGCGAGGGGCGTGATCCACGCGGGGGACGCTACATGCGCCGGGTGGACGGCGAGCGCGTACTCATCCGAGGAAATACACGGCCGGCACGAGTGGTCTCCCAGCCTGGCCAGCTAAATTGGTCGTCAATCACGTTCAACCACCATTGAGAGTAGAAGGACCATGGCCAACCCCACGTTCTCCAACAACCCGGTCTTCAACGGCCGGGGTGCGACGCCCACGAGGGATGTGACCCCGGAGAGCCTCGACGAGCTCTACAACCGCCCGTCGGCGACGCCGGTCGAGACCGACCGCATGACCTTCGAGGACACGACCGTCAAGACGGTCAGCCTGCTCGCGATCGTCATCGTCCTCGGCGCCGTCGCGTGGCTCTCGGGCCCGCTCGCCCTCCCCCTCGCGATGCTCGGCGCCATCGGCGGCCTCGTGCTCGGGCTCGTCAACTCCTTCAAGAAGGAGCCGTCCGTCCCGCTCATCGTCGCGTACGCGGCGTTCGAGGGGCTGCTCGTCGGAGGCCTGTCCTACTTCATCGACTCCCAGTACCCGGGTGTCGCCACGCAGGCGGTCCTCGGCACGGCGGCGGTGTTCGTCACCGTCCTGCTGCTGTTCCGCAGCGGCAAGATCCGCGCCTCCGCCAAGGCGACCAAGATCTTCCTCATCGCGATGGTCGGCTACGCGCTGTTCTCCGTCGCCAACTTCTTCATGATGATCTTCGGCGCCACGGACAACCCCTGGGGGATGCGCGGCTACGAGATCTTCGGCATCCCGCTCGGCTTCTTCATGGGCATCCTCGCGGTGTTCCTCGCCTCGTACTCGCTCGTGATGGACTTCGACTTCATCCAGCGCGGCGTCCGCGCCGGCGCCCCGCGCAAGTACGGATGGACCGCGGCCTTCGGCCTCATCGTCACCATCGTGTGGCTGTACGTCGAGCTGCTCCGCCTCTTCGCGATCCTGCGCGGCAACAACTAGCACCGCAGCCGGTCCGCGGCACAGCACCGCGGACCGGCAGCACGACGAAGGCCGCTCCCCACGGGGAGCGGCCTTCGTCGTGTCAGCGCCGGGGCGCCAGCGGGAGGATCACTCCCACTCGATGGTCCCCGGCGGCTTCGACGTGACGTCGAGCACGACGCGGTTCACCCCGTCGACCTCGTTCGTGATGCGGTTCGAGATGCGCGCGAGCACGTCGTACGGGAGGCGGGTCCAGTCGGCGGTCATCGCGTCCTCGCTGGAGACGGGGCGCAGCACGATGGGGTGGCCGTAGGTGCGGCCGTCGCCCTGCACGCCCACCGAGCGGACGTCGGCGAGCAGCACGACGGGGCACTGCCAGATCTCGCCGTCGAGGCCCGCGGCGGTGAGCTCGGCGCGCGCGATGGCGTCGGCCTTGCGCAGCAGCTCGAGGCGCTCGGCCGTGACCTCGCCCACGATGCGGATCCCGAGGCCGGGGCCGGGGAACGGCTGGCGCCCCACGATGACCTCGGGCAGGCCGAGCTCGCGGCCGATGGCGCGCACCTCGTCCTTGAACAGCGTGCGCAGCGGCTCGACGAGCTCGAACTTGAGGTCCTCGGGGAGGCCGCCGACGTTGTGGTGGCTCTTGATGTTCGCGGTGCCCGTACCGCCGCCCGACTCCACCACGTCCGGGTAGAGCGTTCCCTGCACGAGGAAGCGGATGGCCTCGCCGTCGGCCTTCGCCTCGAGCACGAGCGCCTCGGCGGCGTTCTCGAAGCTGCGGATGAACTCGCGGCCGATGATCTTGCGCTTGGCCTCGGGATCCGTGACGCCCGCGAGGCCGTCGAGGAACTGGTCGGCCGCGTCGACCGTGACGAGGCGGACGCCCGTGGCGGCCACGTAGTCCTCCTCGACCTGGCGGCGCTCGTCCTGGCGGAGGAGGCCGTGGTCGACGAAGACGCACGTGAGCTGGTCGCCGACCGCGCGGTGCACGATCGCGGCGGCCACGGCGGAGTCGACCCCGCCGGAGAGGCCGCAGATGACGCGGGCGTCGCCGACCTGGGCGCGGATCCGCTCGACCTGCTCGGCGATGACGTTGCCGCTGTTCCAGTCGCCCGGGATGCCGGCGGCGCGGTGCAGGAAGTTCTCGAGCACGGCCTGGCCGTGCGCGGAGTGCTTGACCTCGGGGTGCCACTGCACGCCGTAGAGGCGGCGCTCGTCGCTCGCGAACGCGGCGACGGGCGTGGACGCGCTCGACGCGAGGACCTCGAAGCCCTCTGGCGCCTTCGACACGGAGTCGCCGTGGCTCATCCAGACGGTCTGGTCGTCGGGCTGGCCGTCGAGCAGGGTGCTGCCGGGCGTGAGGGTGACCGCGGTGGATCCGTACTCGCGCGCCCCCGTGTGCGCGACCTCGCCGCCGAGCGCGCGGGCCATGACCTGGAAGCCGTAGCAGATGCCGAGCACGGGGACGCCGAGGTCGAGGATCCCCTCGTCGAGGCCGGGCGAGCCCTCCTCGTAGACGCTCGACGGGCCGCCGCTCAGGACGATGCCGGACGGGTCCTTCGCGCGGATCTCCTCGGCCGTGATCGTGGACGGCACGATCTCCGAGTAGACGTTGGCCTCGCGCACGCGGCGGGCGATCAGCTGCGCGTACTGGGCGCCGAAGTCGACGACGAGGACGGGGCGCTGGTTCGTGGGATTGTCGACGCTCAAGTGGTGGCCTCCGTGGTGGTGGTCGGGTCGGTGGGGCGGGGATCCGCGTCGCGACGGTCCTCGGCGGCGGACGCCTTGCGGCGCGGCGCCTCGAGCTCCGCGATCGTCTCCCGCACCCGGCGGGCGATGCGCGCCTCCACGATGAAGGAGAGGAACGGCACGACGCCGCCGGCGGCGATGAGGATGAAGCGGGTGAACGACCAGCGCATCTTCTGCCAGAGCAGGAAGTCGCTGATGAGGTAGACCACGTAGATGTTGCCGTGGACGATCTGGATCAGGAGGCTCAGGTTCGTGCCCGTGAGCGTGTCCGCCGGCGAGAGCGCGAGGAAGCCGGACGGGCCGTTCAGCTCGAGCTCGTAGCCGGCGCCCGCGAGGTACTGCAGGGATCCGTCGACGAACTGGAAGCCGGGCAGGTACTTGATGCCCATCTCCACGACGAGGAGGAGGAGGAACGCGCCGGTGATGAACGCCATGACGCGGTAGAAGCCGAGGACCCTCCGGATCTGCGGGACGTCGGAGCGCTTGAGTCCGTAGGCCATGCGTGGATCCTACCGGTCGGCGTCTGCGCGGATCCCGGGCCGGGGAGCGCCTCCGGCGTCGTCGAGGCCGCCGTCGGGGAGCGGATCCTCGTCGCCCTCATCGTCATCGTCCTCGCGGTAGCCGGGCTGCTCGCGGGTCCACGTGTCGCGGACGGTGCGGTACCAGATCACGATCGCGAAGATCGCGAAGACCGCCCACTCGGCCGCGTAGAAGATGTTGAGCCAGTTGAGCTGCACGGCCTCGCTCGGGGGCGGCGAGTCGATGGCCGTGAGGCCCGCGACGGGCTCGGACGCGACGATGAAGCCGTTGTAGACGGCGCCCACGTCGCCCGGCCAGAGGTTGACGAGCGCCGCGGTGCTGAGCCGCGTCATGCGCTCGGGGTCCTGGCCCTCGCCTGCGGGCTCGGGCTGCTCGCTCGGCAGGAACCGGCCGACGATCTCCCGGGCTCCCTCGGGGGCTCCGTCACCCGCGTTCAGCGACGCCGCGACGCCCGCGGCCTCCTCGTCGGTCGGGGCCCAGCCGAGCGCGACCGGGACGCTGTCGGGCAGCGCGTCGGGCGAGGGGTCCGCGGGCACCCCGGCATCCGTGATCGAGAGGTGGCCGACGACCCAGGCGCCGGTGCGGCCGGCGTTGAGGCGGTCGGAGACGACGACGTAGTCGCCGGGGACGAGCGAGCCCTGGACGGTGACCATGTGCCCGGCCGACCGGTCGGTGACGTAGCCCTGCGGCTCGACCAGCGTGCCGAGCGGCAGCGCCGTCTCGGTGTCGCGCTCGATGACGACGCCCGACTCGACAGCGCGCGCCAGCTGCCACTGGCCGAGCGCGGCGAAGCCCGCGGCGATGACGAGCGCGAGCGCGAGCAGCGCGACCGAGCGGGGGCGGCGCGCGACCTGTCCGATCGTGGGGCCGGGGGCGTCGGGTCCGCCCGGGCCGGTTCCCGCGGTCTCGGCGGCGGGACGCGCGGCGGCGTCGGTGCGGGGGTCGGGTGCGTGCGTCATCAGTAGTCGGGTTCCCGTTCGCGGGTGGGCGGTGTCCAGGTGTCGTGGTCGGACTGCTGGCCGGCCTGCTCGGCACGGCGGCGGTCGGGGGCGGGACGCGCGGATCCCGCGTCGCCCGCGTCGGGGGCGGCGTCTCCGGCAGCGTCCGGGTCGTGCACGCCCTCGGCCTCGG
>NZ_QWGT01000190.1 GCF_003576405.1 Clavibacter lycopersici | reverse complement strand
GGCACCGGGTGGCGCTGCGGCTGCTGTGCGCGGTCGCGTGCGCGCTGCCCGTGCTGCCGCTCGTCATCGTGCTGCTGCCGCCGGCCTGAGCGGGCGGGCAGCGCGGGCCCGCTCGGGGCCGTGCGCTAGTGTCTCCTCTCGAAGGGGAGTAGTCCCCCCGGCCTCCGCGCCGGACGGCGATGCGTCGACATGCTGGCCCCCGGGCCCGGTGCATCACCCGCCACGAGCACGCTTCCCGGTGGGCGGACGAGACCTTCGGCCAGACGAACGACTTCGCGCACGCGCGCCGTCGCGTCGGCCGGAGACCCCGCGGGTCCCGGTCGTCGCCCGACCGGAGGACCCATGACCACCATGCCCCCTGCCCGAACGCCCGATCCGACGCCCGCCCAGGTGCGCCGCTGGCGGCAGTACCTCGCCGACGAGCGCGCCGAGGCCGCCGTGTACCGCGACCTCGCGGGCCGCCGCACGGGCGAGGAGCGCGACATCCTGCTCGCCCTCGCCGAGGCGGAGGGCCGCCACGCCGACCACTGGATCGAGCTGCTCGGCGACCGCGTCGGCAAGCCCGTGCGCGGCGACGTCCGCACGCGGATCCTCGGCCTCCTCGCCCGCCGCTTCGGCTCCGTCTTCGTGCTCGCGCTCGCGCAGCGCGCCGAGAGCCGGTCGCCGTACGCGGACGACGCCGACGCCACCGACGCGATGGCCGCCGACGAGCGCGTCCACGAGGAGGTCGTGCGCGGCCTCGCCACCCGCGGCCGCATGCGCCTCTCGGGCACCTTCCGCGCCGCCGTCTTCGGCGCCAACGACGGGCTCGTCAGCAACCTCGCGCTCGTGCTCGGCATCACAGCCACGGGCGTGCCCAACGCCGTGATCCTCGCCACGGGCCTCGCGGGCCTCCTCGCCGGCGCGCTCTCCATGGGCGCGGGCGAGTTCGTGTCCGTGCGCTCGCAGCGCGAGCTGCTCGAGGCCTCGGCGCCGGATCCGGGCACCCGCGACGCGCTCCCCCACCTCGACGTCGACGCCAACGAGCTCGCCCTCGTCTACCGCGCCCGCGGCATGACGGAGGAGGAGGCGCTCGCGCACGCCGACGAGGTGCTGCGCGACCTCGCGGCGGAGACCCGGCCGATCCCCGTGACCATCGCGGGCGTCGCCGCCGAGGACGACCACGAGAGCGTCGGCACGGCGTGGGGCGCGGCGATCTCGAGCTTCTGCTTCTTCGCGTCCGGCGCCGTGATCCCCGTGCTCCCCTACCTGTTCGGCCTCCAGGGGTTCGCGGCCCTCGTCATCGCGTGCGTGCTCGTGGCCATCGCGCTGTCGATCACGGGGGCGGTCACCGGCCTCCTCTCGGGCGGGCCGCCGCTGCGCCGCGCGGGACGCCAGCTGCTCATCGGCTTCGGTGCCGCCGGGGCCACCTACCTGCTGGGGCTGCTCTTCAACACGCAGGCCGGCTGATCCCCGGCCCCGCCGCTCGCGGGCGGCGGGGCCGGCCTGCCGCAGCCGATACGGTTGACGGCATGGCTGACGGAGATGACCCCCGCCGTCGCGAGGACTCCCTCGCGACGCGCATGAGCGACGCGGTGTCGCGCACGAGCGAGCGGGAGGTCGCCCTGCGGGCGATGGGCCTGCTGGACGGCCTGTACGAGGGCGACGACTTCCTGCTGCTGGTCGGCGGACGCCACGCCCGCGGGATCCTCAACGGCGCGCCTCCCCTCTACTGGCCCGAGGCCTGGGGTGCCCGCGCGCTCCTGTACGCCTGGACCCCCGAGGCCGCGAAGGTCGTCGAGAAGAACCTCACCAACCGCGCCTGGCGCGTGCGCGAGGCCTGCGCGAAGGTCGTCGCGGCGAGGCAGCTGCCGCTCGTCCGCGCGCTGACCGTGCTGGTCACGGATGAGAACGCCCGCGTCCGCGGCGCCGCCCTCCGCGCGCTCGGCACCGTCGGAGGCCCGTCCGACGAGGACGTCATCCGCCGCGCGCTGACCGACCCCGACACCTCCGTCCGCGTCGCCGCCCACGACGGCCTCGAGGCCCTCGCGGCCCGCCACCCGTCCGTGCTGTCGCCCGCGGGCCGCCACGCGGCCGCCGCCGCGGAGGCGACCGGCTCGGGGACCGCCGTCGACGAGGACGAGGACGAGGACGACGCCGCCGACATCGGCGACGCGACCGACTCCGATCACACCGACGAGGACGCCGACCGCTCCTAGTACCCCGACCGCTCCGCGGGATCCGCCGGCAGCGACGCGAGGAAGTCCTCGACCAGGCCGGCGAAGAGGTCCGGCCGCTCGATCTGGGGCATGTGCCCGCAGTCGGGGATGAGGCGGGTGCGCGCGTCGGGCAGCTCCCGCGCGACGGCCGCGAGGTGCGCGGGCGGGAGGATCCGGTCGCGGTCGCCCCACACCGCGAGCACCGGCAGGCCGGACAGCCGCACGCTCTCCACCAGCGGCCGGCGCCAGCGGGAGCTCACGCCGCGGACCGTACCGAGGTCGCGCGCGATGTCGAGCATCGTCGCGGCATGGGTCGGCCGGGCCGAGAGCTCCTGCGCGTGCCGCACGCGCTCGTCGGTCGTGAGCGCCGGGTCGTGGAAGATCGCGCGGGTCGACCGCCGCGAGTTGCCGGGCGACGGGCGCATGAGGAGCGTCGCGAGCGGGTCGAACGCGAGCATCCGCAGGCCCGCCGTCACCTGGCGCCCGAACCCGGCGCTGTCCGCGAGCACGAGCGCCCGCACGCGATCCGGATGCCGGGTCGCGAGGGTCATCGCGACCGCGCCGCCGAGCGAGTTGCCGACCACCGTCACCGGATCCGCGATGCCGGCCGCGTCGAGGTACGCGGGCAGCGCGTCGGCGAGGGACTCGAGCGTGGTGGGACCTGAGACGGGATCCGACCAGCCGAACCCGGGCAGGTCGAGGCTGTGCAGCTCGTGGCCGCCGGAGAGGCGCGCGTGCTGCTCGTCCCAGTCCTCGAGGCTGCGGCCGATGCCGTGCAGGAGGAGGAGCGGATCCCCGGAGCCGGTCACGCGGTGCCGCACCCGCCGGTCGCCGACCCGGATCATCGCGGTCCCCGGGGCCCGGAGCGGATCGACGTCCCCGGAATCGGCCATGCCGCGACCCTACAGATATCCCCCGCCCGAGGGATTCCTGCGATGTCGGGAGGAGGTGCGACGATGGAGGGGCTGCGCATCGCAGCGCCTTCCCCGTCGCCCGGAGCCACGAGCCCCGCCCGACGTGCGGCGGTCCACGCAGGTCGCCGATGAGCATCAAGGAGCGACACGGCATGACGATCTTCGAGCAGATGGAATCCGAGGTCCGGAGCTACAGCCGCGGCTGGCCGGTCGTCTTCGACCGCGCGGTGGGCAGCGAGATGTTCACGGCCGACGGCGACCGCTACCTCGACTTCTTCGCGGGCGCCGGCGCGCTCAACTACGGGCACAACAACGCCGGGCTCAAGCAGAAGCTGGTCGACTACATCCTGCGCGACGGGGTCACGCACTCCCTCGACATGTTCACGGAGGCCCGCCGCGACTTCCTGCAGACGTTCCAGGACGTCATCCTGCAGCCGCGCGGGCTCGACTACCGCATCATGTTCCCCGGCCCGGGCGGCGCGAACGCGGTCGAGGCCGCGCTGAAGCTCGCGCGCAAGGTCACCGGCCGCACCACGATCGTGCACTTCACCAACTCGTTCCACGGCATGACCGAGGGCGCGCTCGCGGTCACCGGCAACGCGCTCAAGCGCGGCGGCGCCGGGCACCCGCTGCACCACGCGGTCGCGGTGCCGTTCGACGGCTACCTCGGCGGAGAGACCGACAGCCTCGCGTACTTCGAGAAGCTCCTCGACGACTCCGGCTCGGGCTTCGACAAGCCGGCCGGCGTCATCGTCGAGACCGTGCAGGGCGAGGGCGGCATCAACGTCGCGACCCCCGAGTGGCTGCGGAAGCTGCGCGACCTGTGCACGCGCCACGGCATCGTGCTCATCGTCGACGACGTGCAGATGGGCTGCGGCCGCACGGGCGGGTTCTTCAGCTTCGAGGAGTCCGGCATCGTCCCCGACATCGTCACGCTCTCCAAGTCCATCGGCGGCTACGGCCTGCCCATGGCCCTCACGCTGCTCAAGCCCGAGCTCGACCAGTGGAAGCCGGGCGAGCACAACGGCACGTTCCGCGGCATCGCGCCCGCGTTCCTCACGGGCGCCGAGGCCATCCGCCTCTACTGGGCCGACGGCGAGCTGGAGGCGTCCACGCTCCGCAAGGGCGAGCGGATCCACGAGGTCTTCACCGAGATCGCCGCCTCCGTCGCACCGGAGATGACACTGAAGGTGCGCGGCCGCGGCCTCGCGCGCGGCATCGAGTTCCCCTCGGGCGAGCTCGCCGGCGCCGTCTGCCGGGCGGCGTTCGAGCGCGGCATGCTCATGGAGACGAGCGGCGCCGGCGGCACCGTCATGAAGGTGCTGCCCGCGCTCACCATCACCGACGCCGAGGTCGAGGAGGGGCTCGCGATCATCCGCGAGGCCGTCCGCGAGGTGCTGGGGTCGACGAGCGAGGAGCTCGCCGCCGACGAGGTGCCGCTGCCGGTGGCCGTCGGGAGCTGATCCGCTCTCCGCCGCCTCGACGGCCCGGCCCCGCACGCGCGGGTGCCGGGCCGTCGTGCGTCTACCGCGGCCGCAGGATCCGGTAGCGGTGCTCCGGGCGACCCGTGGATCCGTAGTTGAGCTGCACGTCCACGACACGGTCGCGGGCGAGGGCGCCGAGGTAGCGCTGCGCGGTGGCGCGGGAGACGCCCACACGCTCGGCGATCTCGGGGGCGCTGAGCTCCTCGTCGGACGCGGAGAGCGCGTCGAGCACGGCCTGCTCGGTGGCCGGCCGCTCGCGTGCGGAGACCCGGCCGGGCCGCAGGGCGTGGATGGCGCGGTCGATGCCGGCCTGGTCGAGCGGGCGGTCCGTCGCGAGCCCGGCGCGGAAGGCCGCGTAGGCCGCGAGGCGCGCCGTGAGCAGCTCGGGCGCGAACGGCTTCACGAGATAGGAGACGGCGCCGCCGCGGAGGGCGCGGCGGACGGTGGCGGGGTCGTCGGCTGCGGTGACGAGGATCACGTCGGGCTCGATGCGCCGCACCAGGTCGACGCCGCTGCCGTCGGGCAGGTACGCGTCGAGGAGCACGAGGTCAGGGCGGGACGTGTCGAGCACGGCGAGCGCCGCCCGCACGCTGCCCGCGGTGCCGACGGCGCGGAACCCGGGCGCCTGCTCCACGATGCCCTCGTGCAGGCGGGCGATGCGGAAGTCGTCGTCGACGACGAGGACGGTGAGGTCGTCGGTCATGCGCGGGCTCCGTGGGGGTCGGGGTCGAGGGCGAGAGGGTCGTCGGGGGCGGGCGGATCCGCGTCGGGCGGCTCGACGACGCCCGCGAGACGCGCGCAGAACACCGCGCCGGACTCAGCACGAGGAGGCGGGCCGCCGGGATCCGCGACCCACACGTCGCCGCCGTCGCGCCGGGCGATGTCGCGCACGAGCGGCAGCCCGAAGCCGAGGCCGTGCGCCGGGTCCG
>NZ_QWGT01000189.1 GCF_003576405.1 Clavibacter lycopersici | reverse complement strand
GCACGCGACCGCGCACAGCAGCCGCAGCGCCACCCGGTGCCCGCCGCGGGGGTGGCGCATGCGGTCGGCGCGGAGGGCGGAGAGGCCGCCGTCGGGATCCAGCTTGCTGAGCGCCGCCGCGACCGTGGCCGGGGCGGTGGCGCGGGCCGCGTGGTCGTCGGCGATGAACTCGATCGCGATGGTGGTGGAGAGCGCGAGGCGCTGGCTCGCGGGGAGGGCCGGGAGGATCGCACGGGAGACCTGGGCGATGCGCACCGCGAGCGCATGCCGCTGCTCCAGGTGCGCAGTCTCGTGCTCGAGGACGGCCGCGAGCTCGTCGTCGTCGAGGCGGGCGCGGGCCTCGGTGGTGAGGAGGATCACGCCGGTGGCGGGGGAGAGCGCGGCGAGCGGCACGTCGGACTCCACGAGGCGCGCGTCCCGCCCGGCGACCCGGTACGGCCGCGAGGCGAGCAGCAGCGTGGCCACCTCGCCGGCCCGGCGCCGGGCCTCGCGCACCACGCGTCCGCCCTCCTCCACGATGCGGAACAGCAGAACGCCGAGCACGCCGGCGGCCACGTAGGCCAGCGGGATCGCCGCCAGCGGTGCCGTGCCCGCGTCCTGCTCCGGGCCGGCGCCGACCTGCATCGCCATGCCCTGGTGGATGAGGAGGCCGAGCCCGGATCCGAGGCTCAGCACCGCCGTGATGAGGAACCCGTGCCACGCGGCGAGCATCGCGACCGGCCGTTGCGCGACGAGCGGCAGGCGGCCGAGGAGGAGCGGCGCCAGGAGCGTGACGGTGACGTAGCACTCCAGCAGGAGCACCGCGCGGACCGTGTCGCTCACTGGTCGCGCTCCGATCGGGTGGTGCGGTCGTGCGGATGACGCGGGTGGCCGGGTCCGCTCAGATGGTCTCGGGAAGCGCCTTCGCGTTGTCGATGACCTGGCTCAGCACGCCCTTGAGGCTCTCGAGCTGCTCCTCCGTCATGGAGAGGCGGTCGCGGATCTGCTGCGGGATGGCGACGGCCTTCTCGCGGAGCTCGCGGCCCTGGTCGGTGAGGCCGATCTCGAGCACGCGCTCGTCCGTCGCCCGGCGCACGCGCCACACGTGGCCCATGGCCTCCAGCCGCTTGAGGAGAGGGGAGAGCGTGGCGCTGTCGAGCTGGAGCTCGTGGCTCAGGTCCTTGACCGACCGGGGTCCGCGCGCCCAGAGGGCGAGGAGCACGAGGTACTGGGGGTGGGTGAGCCCCAGCGGGTCGAGGATGGGTCGGTAGAGGGCGGTCACGCTGCGGGCGGCGACGACGAGCGAGTAGCTGACCTGCCTGTCGAGCGCGAGCGGGTCCTGCAGGTCCTGCGGTGTTGACATGGTTCCTCCGCGGGTCATTCTGTCACTCCGTGTTGCTAACCCCGGGGCCGAACGGCTCCGGCAGCCGGATCTGTGGAAACGCTCCTGCTTGTGAGGGATTCGGAGCGGGTGGGTCAGGCGGCGGGTCGCGCGGCCGCCGGGAGCAGTCGGGCCTCGAGCTCGGCAGCCGTCTCGACCACCGCGATGGTGCCCGCGGCCTCGGCCGGTCCGCCGTAGCCCCAGTCGACCATCACCGTCGGGATCCCGTGGGCCGCGGCCCCGAGCACGTCGTGCTCGCGGTCGCCCACCATCACCACGTTGCCGAGGTCGACGCCCGCCGCGCGGAGCCGGCGCAGCGCCTCCTCGATGACGTCGGCCTTCGCCGATCGCACCTCGTCCTCGCTCGCGCCGCAGATCTCGGTGAAGAGGTCGGTGAGGCCGTAGTGGTCGAGCACGCGGCGGGCCTGCGACTCGGGCTTGCTGGTGGCGAGGGAGAGCGGGATGCCGGCCGCGTGGATCGCGCGCAGCACCTCGGGCACGCCGGCGTAGACCGAGCTGTCGAAGACGCCGCCGCCCGCGTAGCCCTCGCGGTAGTGGGCGAGCGCGCGCTGCTGGGCGTCGTCGTCCATGCCCGCGAGGTCGCGGAAGGAGTCGAGGATGGGCGGGCCCACGTACTCGAGGAGGTGCGCCGGGGAGGGCACGGGCAGCCCCATGAAGACGAGCGTCTTCGCGAGCTGGGCCGTGATCCCGGGGGCCGAGTCGGTGATGGTGCCGTCGAGGTCGAAGAGGATGCAGCTCCAGGGCGCGGAGCCCGTGGCGTGCGAGGACGGCGTGGTCGTGGTCGTGTTCGTGGCGGTCACGCGGCCACCCTACGAGGGTTGTCTATCGAGTTGTATTGAGGCGTGCCAGTGTTCGGTGACACGACCCTGTCGTGGGCGTGAATTGCGAATGCCGCTCGTTGTCGCCGCCAACGCCACGGCGGCACCCCGCAGTGAGTATCTGACGCGCACGGGGCCAGCCCTAGATGATCTCGAAGCGCCAGGCAATCCAATAGAGCGCTCCCGTTGTATTGAATGCATCAGGTGACGGGTTGAACACCAGCCAAGGAGTGCGATGCTTCGAGGGGACGCAAAAGTCGGACGCTCGGGAACTTTTTGAACCCAAAGTTTCCCCTGCTGTAGAATAACTGTTTCGTTTCTAGTACTGTAGAAATATGCAGCCCGACGCCTCCAAAATCAGCATTGACGATAACGAGCATAAAATCGTAGAGTTGCTCGACGATCTTATGCTTCGCCCCCGGCGAGAATTAATTAAGTGGTCGAGAACCACTAAGCAGACCCCAAACGTTAAAATTGGTTACCCCGGGCAGCACCTTGCCTCACTGATCACCGGTGTTGAGGGAAGTCGTACTGGGGCTCGCGGACATGACCTTATCGACGGTTCCGAAGTTAAGTCTTGTAGTCGAATCGACCAGCTCGACAAATGCAAAAACTGTAATGCATCCGTCGCCCGGCTCGAGAATCAGTGTCCGGCCTGCGGCAGTGCCGAAATCCAACGTAAAGACGATTCTAAGTGGCTTTTCGGGATCAGATCTGAAGCAGAGCTTCGACTTCTTACGCAAGATGTGGATCGCGTACTTATCGTCCTCGGAGACCACCCTCACTTCACGGATAACGACTTCTCCGTTTTAAGATTCCAAGCCTGGGAAATCTGGCCTAAAAATCCGCGAAACCGCCATTTCACTACACTGATGGAAGAATATTACCGCAACATTTACCTTGGACGTAAGGCTATTGATCCGAATTCAAATCCGGCCCCAAAAAACTTTTGGCCCTATTCCTTCCAGTTCTATATGTCAAATCCTATCAAAGTCTTCAGCTGCACTGTAAGTGATGCGGATTTGGACCCTCGTGTGACTGTTGATCACTACGTTCAGCCCCATGCGGACAGATCTGCTCTGGAGTCCGATTTGATGCCGAGTAGTATTCTTGGTAAGGCTGAGATGGACCTTGTAAAGACACTTCCCGACGATACCTTGACGGCTCTTCTGCAACCAGGAGTTTCGGCGGAGCAATTCAGAAGTTTTAAGAGACTCAATTTTATGCGCGGTGCCCTCAAGCATTTTGACGAGAACGCGCGATCGGGGATGCTGCTACGTAGTACGAGCTCTCCGGTTCCGCAAGCTGTCCCTTACAACCGCTTCTCAAGCTAATAGTCGAGCGTATCCTGGACCGAATGGGAGCTTATCCGGCGCTCGGAAATCCTCACATACTCTTCATCTTTCTCGATCCCGATAAAATGACGGTTAAGATTAAGGCATGCTAAAGCTGTAGTTCCGGATCCCATGAAGGGATCTAAAACCACCATGCCTGGATTGGTGCTTGCTTTAATGATTCGCTCGATCAAGGGAATAGGCTTTTGAGTCGGATGATGCCTGCGTTCCGAATAAAAGTTAATGTCCGTCCAAACGTTTGTGTATCCCATCTCAATATTAAAGGTGGCACCAACTTCCGACCAGGGCATATCGAATTGAAGTACCTCTTGCAGTCGTCCCCACATTTCTTCTGTCGGGACCTGGGCAAGAATATTGTTACCCGTGTAGAGCGACCAGACCCCGCCGCCATTGGCCTTAACCCCAAGCTGCTGGTTGATTTCGTAGGCCTTGAGGCCGAGTGCCTTCTGGCGCGTTTTCAGGAAGTCTTTTATGAACGGTTTTGAGTTGAACTGAAAGAACCAAACCGTTTCCGTAGTAGTTGGAAACATTTTATAAGTGCTTGTTTTGCGCCCACCAAGGCTACGTAGTCCCTTATCAATAACAATTTCTTGCCGGAAGGTAAACCCCAGTTCGGCGAGCGACGCATACAGATATACCAGATTTCGCGTATAGCCGAATATGTATAAACTTCCGGAACGCTTGATGACGCGACTAACTTCCGTGAGCCACTCAAGGCACCAGTCCACGTATTCATTCTTAGTTCGCCATTCGAAGTCCCACCGCTCGTTCACAATTTTCCAATACGGGGGATCTAATATGACAAGATCCACTGAATGATCCTTCAGTTTCTTCAGCTCGACGATGCAATCTCCGTGGATAATGTGGTCGAGTTGCGGCATGAGGACGTATGACCTTTCGGAATGCATCTTACAGAAGTTAGTGAGTATACAGGATGCGCAGTCGAGGTCTGCTTTAACTCTCCACGGACCAACGGGCTTCTTCGCAAGTCGGCCGGGTCGCTAACAGCGCTTAACGCAAGCAATCGACGCTACGTCTGCGAGATGTCTATGACGCTGCTAACCTTCCGTCACCTGAAATGCAAAGGTTTGCTTGTCGGTTGCCTATGATGGGGAGCGCTCTGCGAGAGATCCCTGCGGGGGATTTACATGTATCTACGCTACCTTCGTGTAATTTTCGTCGCTTTTGTCGACCGAAACTGTGGCGAATGCAGTCAAGTGCGGCAGTCCGTATGGGTGACTGGCCACAATTAATTGGCGCGGATCAGAACAGGCGGGAGTGCCCGTCGTCCATGCCGCGCATGGCGTCGTAGTCGAGGAGGAGGCAGCGGATGCCGCGGTCCTCGGCGAGCGTGCGGGCCTGCGGCTTGATCTCCTGCGCGGCGTAGACGCCCGTGACCGGCGCGAGGTGCGGATCCCGGTTCATCAGCTCGAGGTAGCGCGTGAGCTGCTCGACGCCGTCGATGTCGCCGCGGCGCTTCAGCTCGACCGCGACCGACCTCCCGGACGCGTCGCGCGCGAGGATGTCGACCGGCCCGATGGCGGTCATGTACTCGCGGCGCACCAGCTCGTGGCCGTCGCCCAGCAGGTGGATCTGCTCGGCCAGCAGCTTCTGCAGGTGCGCCTCCACGCCGTCCTTCACGAGGCCCGGGTCGATGCCGAGGTCGTGCGCGGTGTCGTGCAGCACCTCGTGGATGGAGACGACGAGCATGTCGGCCGTCTTCGGCTGCACGACGCGCCAGATCTCGCGGACGCCCGCGAGCGCCTGGACGTCGTCGGGCTCGACCTCGACGATCGTGCAGGGCGGGCTCATCCAGTTGAGGGGCTTGTAGGAGCCGCCGTCGGAGTGGACGAGCAGGCTCCCGTCGGCCTTGATCATGAGGAGGCGGGTGGCGAGGGGGAGATGCGCGCTGAGGCGGCCGGCGTAGTCGACGGAGCAGCGGGCGATGACGAGACGCACCCGGCGAGCCTATCCGGGCGTCGGAGGGGTGCGCGTCGCGCCGGGCGCGGCCGCGGCCGGTGCCACCGTCGCGGCGGCGGCG
>NZ_QWGT01000188.1 GCF_003576405.1 Clavibacter lycopersici | reverse complement strand
GACGCCCCAGAGCGCCTCGAGGTCGAGGATCGACCGGCTCACGGCGATGCGCGAGACGTTGAGGGCCTTCGCGGCGCGGGCGAAGTGCAGCTCGTCGGCCACGGCGGCGAAGTGCCGGAGGGCGGTCGGGTCGGCGTCCACGGGAGTCCCCTCAATGGCCCGCTCGGTGGTGGCGCGCGGAGCGGCGGCGGGTCCGATCCAGGCTAGTGCAGGGCGCCCGGGGCCCCGACGGTACCCTGGGCACATGACGAGCGACGGATCCAGCCAGACGATGAAGGCCGCGACCGCGGCGAAGAAGCTGGGCGTGCACCTGCCGGCGACCCCGGTGGAGTTCCAGGAGTCGACCCCGTCGCGCGCCGAGCTCGCCGAGATGACCGCGAACCCGCCCGAGTGGCTGGCCACGCTGCTCCGCGACGGCCCCCACCCGCGCCAGGTGATCGCCGGGAAGCTCGGCGTCTCCATCGCCGGCCTCGCCCGCGCCGGCGTCGACGAGGCGCTCACGACCGCCCAGATCAAGGAGCTGCTGCAGGCCCCGCCGCAGTGGCTCGTGCAGGAGCGCGCGACGCAGGCCGAGGTGCGCGAGGAGCAGATCCGCGTGAAGAACCGCGACGCCGGCCGCGCCGCCATGGCCGCCGAGCGCGAGCGCCAGGAGGGCGCGGGCGGCTCGCGCCGCTGAGCCGACCCGCACAAGTGCACACCGGCGCTGAGCGGATGGCTGCGGGACCGCGCCCCCGGGATCCCGGCCCCGCGTGAGACCCTTGCCTCCGTGACCCGCACGAACGCCACGGCCCGCCGCCGCCACGCCGCCGAGGCCGCATCCGCATCCGCATCCGCATCTGCACCCGCCGAGCCGGATCCCGCGACCGCCATCCCCGCGCCCATCACCGGATCCCGCGTGCCCGGCACGGTCGGCTCCGTGGTAGTCGCCGCGCTGGTCACCGCCGTCTACGTGCTCTACTCGGCGCTCGAGTGGCGCCGCTTCACCGTGAAGTCGTGGGACACCGGCATCTTCACCCAGCTCGCGCAGGACTACTCGCGCCTCCAGGCGCCGCTCGTCTCCATCAAGGGCGACGGCTTCAACCTCATGGGCGACCACTTCCACCCCATCCTCGTGCTGCTCGGCCCGGTCTACGCGGTGTGGCCGCACGCGTTCGCGCTGCTCGTGGTGCAGGCCGTCCTCATCGGGATCTCGGTGGTCGGCATCGGCCGCCTGGCCGGCCGCGTGGTCGGCCGGTGGGGTGCGATCGTCGTGGCGGCCGCGTACGGGCTGAGCTGGGGGATCCAGGGCGCGGTCGCGTTCCAGTTCCACGAGATCGCGTTCGCCCTGCCGCTGCTGGCCTTCGCGCTCGACGCCGTGATCGCCCGCCGCGCGATGGCGGCCGCCGCGTGGGCGGTGCCGCTCGTGTTCGTGAAGGAGGACCTCGGCCTCACGGTCGCGGTGCTCGGCGCGATCATCGCCCTCGCGCTCGACCGCCGCGTCGGCATCGCGCTCGCCGGCTGGGGCGTCGCCTGGTTCGTGCTCGCGACCACCGTGATCCTCCCGGCCTTCAACCGCGACGCCCGCTGGGACTACGCGTCCAAGCTCGACGCGGGGAGCGTGCTCGCCGACCCGTTCGGCACCGTCGCGGGGCTGTTCGCGGCGCCGAAGCTCGAGACGGTCGCCTTCCTCGTCCTCGCGGGCGCGCTCATCGCGCTGCGGTCGCCGCTGCTGCTCCTCGTGGTGCCGACGCTCGCCTGGCGGTTCCTCTCGCCCACCGAGTCGTACTGGGCGCCCGGCTACCACTACGACGCGGTGCTCATGCCGATCGTGTTCGCGGCCGCGATCGACGGCGTCGTGCGCGCCCGCGCGGGACGCCAGCACTGGCTCCGGGCGGCGTCGCGCGCGACCGTCCCGCTGCTCGCGATCGCCGCCGTCGCGCTCTTCTTCCGCTCGCCCATGGCGGAGCTGACGAAGCCGACCATCTGGGAGGCGTCTCCGCGCGCCGCGCAGGCGCAGGCCGCGCTCGACCAGGTGCCGGCCGGTGCGTCCGTCCTCAGCGACATCGGCCTCATGTCGTACCTCGTCGACGACCACGAGGTCTTCTGGCTCGGCAACCCGGGCAACCCCGCGCCGCAGTACGTCGTGATCGACACCCTGGGCGGCGGGCTCGGCCAGGGCGCCCTGAACGCCGACCAGTACGGCGAGGCGACCCAGGCGGGCACGACCTACGAGATCGTCTACGCCGACGCCGGGTACCAGGTGGCGCGGCGGGTCTCCTAGCCCGGAGACCGCGCCGCCCGGGCACGGGCCCCTGCCGCACGTGCAGAGGCCGGGCGCTCCCCCGAGCCGCCCGGCCTCCGCGTGCGCGCGCTCCTCGCGGAGCGCTCCCGATCAGATCGGGATCACCGCCGTGAGCACGCCCACGGCGAGCATCGTCAGCGACACCAGCACGGCCCGCCACAGGACCTTGCGGTGGTGGTCGCCGAGGTTCACGTCGGCCAGCGACACGAGCAGCAGGATCGCCGGCACGAGCGGGCTCTGCAGGTGCACGGGCTGCCCGGTGATCGACGCGCGCGCCATCTCGACGGGGTCGATGCCGTAGTTCGCCGCGCTCTCCGCGAGCACCGGGAGCATGCCGTAGTAGAAGGCGTCGTTGCTCATGAAGAAGGTCATCGGGATGCTGAGCACGCCGGTGATGACCGCGAGGCCCGGGCCGAGCGCGTCCGGGATGATCGTGACGAGCCACGCGGACATCGCCGAGACCATGCCGGTGCCGTTGAGCACGCCGATCAGCACGCCGGCCGCGAGCACCATCGAGACCACGCCGACCACGCTGGGCGCGTGCGCCGCGATGCGCTCGCCCTGGTGCTTGAGGTCGCGGAAGTTGGCGATGAGCGCGATGGCCGCGCCGACCATGAACACGTAGGCGAGGGGCAGCTGGTCCATGATCAGCAGCGCGAGCACCACGATCGTGAGGCCGAGGTTGAACCAGATCATGCGCGGGCGCAGGGTCTCGCGGTCGGGGTCCAGCATGGTCGTGCCGAGCGTGGAGACGGCGGCCGTCTCGGCGCGGACGAGGGCCGGGGCCATCGTGATGAGGCCGCCGCGCGGGGTGGCGGGGGCGCCGCGGCCGGCGCGCCACCAGCCCGAGCCGCCCGCGGATCCGACGGAGCCGGATCCCGTGCCGCCCGCGGCGTCGAGGCCGCCCTCGGCGCGCGCCTCGCCCAGCGCGGCCAGGCGGCTGCGCTCGCGGAGGCCCATGGTCCAGGCGAAGATCATGACGAGCGCGATGCCCACGAGGAGCGACGGGATCATCGGCACGAAGATGTCGGTCGGCGAGACCTTGAGGGCCGCGGCCGCGCGGACGGTCGGGCCGCCCCACGGGACGATGTTGAGCGTGCCGTTCGCGAGGCCGGCCGTGCAGGTGAGCACCACCGGGCTCATCCCGAGCTTGCGGTAGATGGGCAGCATGGCGGCCGTGGTGACGATGAAGGTCGTGGATCCGTCGCCGTCGAGGGAGACCGCGGCCGCGAGGATCGCCGTGCCGAGCACGATCTTCGCGGGGTCGCCGCCCGCGACGCGGAGGATGAGGCGCACCAGCGGGTCGAAGAGGCCGACGTCGATCATGATGCCGAAGTAGATGATGGCGAACATCAGCAGCGCGGCCGTGGGGGCCAGGTCGCCGAGCGCCTCGATGACCATGTCGCCGATGCCGAGCCCGGCTCCCGCGAAGAGGCCGAAGATCGTCGGCACGAGGATGAGGGCGACCATGGGTGTGAGCCGCTTGGTCATGATGAGCGCCATGAAGGTGAGGACCATGGCGAAGCCCAGGAATACCAGCACGTGTGACTCCTTCGTCGGTGGGCGGGACGCCCGGCTGAACACCACACGCTAGGTCGGCATCCGCCTCGCGTCGCGCTTGTGCCGCTTCATCGCGATAGTGCACGTAGACGACGTTCTGCGCATTATGCTCACCAGGTGGATCCAGCGACGGGGCGACGACGGGCGGGGCTCGACTTCGCCAGGCGGTCGCTCGTCCTGCAGCTGCTCGTCGTGCTCGTGGTGGTGGGGATCGCGACCGTCGCGTACGGACTGCTGAGCTCCTCGGAGAACCGCGAGGAGGCGCAGGCGACGGCGCTCGCGATCGCGCGGACGGCCGCCGAGGATCCCGTGCTGCGGGCCGCCGTGACCGCCGAGACCGCGGATCCCGCGACGGCCACGGCCGCCGACCTGGCCGACGGGCCCGTGCAGCGCACGGCCGAGGCGGTGCGCGAGCGGACCGGCGCGCTGTTCGTCGTGGTCACCGACGACCGCGGGCTGCGGCTCGCGCACCCGGACGTCGCCGAGCTGGGGCAGCGCGTGAGCACGGATCCGACCGTGGCGCTCGCGGGGCGCGAGGAGGTGACGTGGGCGACGGGCACGCTCGGGGAGTCGGCGCGGGCGAAGGTGCCGGTGCGGGCGCTCGCGTCTGCGGACGCTCCTGCCGGCGACGCCTCCGCCGACGGCCGCGTGGTCGGCGAGGTCAGCGTCGGCTTCGCGGCGGCGACCGTGCGCGACTCCATCGGCGTCGACGTCGCGGCCATCGCGGTCGTGGCCCTGCTCGCGCTCGGCGTCGGGGCCGTCGCCAGCGGGATCCTCTCCCGGCGGCTCGCCCGCCTCACCCTCGGCCTCCAGCCGTCCGAGCTCGCGGGCCTCGTGCAGGACCAGGCCGCCGTGCTCTCCGGCGTCGGCGAGGGCGTCCTCGGCATCGGGCCCGACGGCCGGGTGACCGTCTGCAACCCGCGCGCCGCCGAGCTCCTCGGCCTGGTGGATCCGGTCGGCCGCACGCTCGCGGACCTCGGCGTCGCACCGGTGCTGCGGGACGCGGTCGCCGACGCGCGGACCGGCGCCTCCTCCGGCGCCTCCTCCGGGTCCGCCGCCGGGTCCCCGTCGCTGCGCGCGGTGGTCGACGACCGGCTCCTCTTCGTCGACGTCGCCCGCGTCGATCGCGACGGCCGCGACCTCGGCACGGTGATGGTGCTGCGCGACGAGACCGACATCGAGGCGATGAGCCGCCGCCTCACCGCCGTCACCGCCATGTCGACGGCGCTGCGCGTCCAGCGGCACGAGTTCGCGAACCGCCTCCACGTCGTGCGCGGCCTCGTCGCGACCGGCCGGGTGGACGAGGCCGATGCCTACCTCGCCGGCGTGCTCGAGCAGGGGCCCGTCGCCTTCCCGACGGTCGACGCCGGGCTCGTCGACGAGCCGTACCTCCAGGCGTTCCTCGGCGCGAAGGCGATGGAGGCGGAGGAGCGCGGCGTGGCACTGCGCGTCGGGCCCGGCACGCTCGTGCGCGGGATCCTCGTGCGGCCCGAGGAGGTCACCACCGTGCTCGGGAACCTGGTCGACAACGCGGTGCACGCGGCCGTGAACGGATCCCGTGCCGACAGGTGGGTGGAGGTGGAGGCGCTCGACGACGGCGCCGACCTGCACCTCGCGGTCTCCGACTCCGGCGACGGCCTCGCGGGATCCGACGCCGGCCGCGTGTTCCAGCGCCGACCCGACGACGTGGGCGCGGCGGCGGAGGCCGTGGCGGCGGGCGCGGCGACCGGGGACGGCGGCGCGGACGGCCGCGGGGGAGCGGACCC
>NZ_QWGT01000187.1 GCF_003576405.1 Clavibacter lycopersici | reverse complement strand
CGGGCGAGCAGGACGTGTGGCTCCGTCGCGCGGCGCTCCTCGCACCCGCGCGTCCGCTCCGCGCGGGCGGCGGCGACTGGGACGGCTTCCTCCGCCGCGCGCGCACCGCCGAGGCGGCACCCCGCGGCGGGCACGACGTCGTGCGCGAGGCGGTCGAGCGGGTGCGGGAGGTCGTGCGCGAGACGCGGCCGGACCTCGCCTGACGCCCACCTCTCCCGCGGGTACGTTCATGGCATGACCTTCGACGACGACGCCCGCATCGACAGCAGCAAGGTCACCCGGCGGCGCGGCGGCCGGGGACGCACGACCGGCATCGCGGCCGGCGGCGGCGGACTCCTGCTGGTGGTCGCGGTTATCCTCGTCAACCAGTTCACTGGAGTCGACCTCTCGCAGCTCGTCGACGGCGCGGGCGGCTCCGGGACGGGCGGCTCCTCGCAGGAGCAGGACGAGGCGATCGAGGGCTGCACGACCGGCGCGGAGGCGAATGCGAGCGTCGAGTGCCGCATGGCCGGCGCGGCCGACTCGCTCGACACGTACTGGACCACCGCGGCGTCCGAGGTCGGGATCGCCGACTACGCGAGCCCCGGCTTCTCGCTCTTCGACGCCGCCACGAGCACCGGCTGCGGCGAGGCGTCGAGAGCCACCGGCCCGTTCTACTGCCCGCCGGACAGGCGCCTGTTCGTCGACGTCACGTTCTTCGACGAGCTGCGCACGCGCTTCGGCGCCTCGGGCGGCCCGCTCGCGCAGATGTACGTCGTCGGCCACGAGTGGGGGCACCACATCCAGCAGCTGTCGGGTGCGTTCGACCGCGCGGACCGCAGCGGCACCGGCCCGGACTCCGACTCGGTGCGGCTCGAGGTGCAGGCCGACTGCTACGCGGGCGCGTGGGTCGGGGCCGCAGCGGAGGTGCGGGACGACACCGGCCGCGCGTTCCTCGAGCCCGTCACTTCGACCGAGGTCGCCGACGCGCTCGACGCCGCGGCCGCCGTGGGCGACGACCGCATCCAGGCGCAGGCGGGCGGCGGGGTGGATCCGGACACCTGGACCCACGGATCCGCCGAGCAGCGCCAGCGCTGGTTCGAGGCCGGGCGGGCAGGCGGCCCGACGGCGTGCGACACCTTCGCCGTGCCGGGCAGCGCCCTCTAGGACCCTCCGCCCCTACTCCGCGGCGGGCGCGGGCGGATCCGTGCGGAAGCCGACGAGGCGGTGCGTGCCGTCGCAGTAGGGCTTGATCGACGAGACGCCGCAGCGGCAGAGGGCGACGGTGCTGCGCGTCCGCGGGACCGGCCGGCCCTCGGGATCCACGATCTCGAAGTCCCCGCGGATGAGCAGCGGCCCATCCGGGTACGCGATGATCCGGGCCGGCTCGACGGCGGGCGTCCGGGCGGGCGTCCGCTCGGTCGCGGGTCCGGGAGTCCCGGCGTCGTCCGCGGACGGCGCGCTCACGCGGCCGCCACGACGGCGGCCGTCGAACCCTCGCGGAGCGACGACCGGCCGGCCTGCCAGCTGGACAGCACGTGCGCGCCCACCCAGCCCTCGACCTCGAGGCACGCGGCCGCGCCGAACAGGACGTCGTCGAGGAGCTCGGGTTCCGACTCGACGAGCCCGCCCGCGAGGTCGTGGGCCGCGATCTGCTCGTGCACGGCGTCGGCCTCCACGTGCTCGTCGTAGTACCAGGCGACGTCGTCGCCGAAGCCGAGCCGGCGGATCCCGCTCGCGTACAGGCGGCTGGGCACGCTCGAGGTCATCTCGAAGGCGGCGAGGTGCCCCACGATCGCGCCCCGGAGGCGACGGTGGAGGCCGAACAGCGACATCGCGTTGGAGGAGGCGAGCGTGATGGCGGGCACGTTGTCGAGGTAGTGGCCGTAGCCGTCGTCGAGGCCGACGCCGCGCAGGGTCGCGCCGAAGATGGTGGCGTGCACGCGCTCGGGGCGGCCGCCGCCGTACTCGTCGGCCTGGATCTCCACCATGGCGGCCTTGGCGCGGCCGCGGAGGCGCGGGATCGCCCAGGAGTGCGGGTCGGCCTCGCCGAGCGTGTAGATCGACCGCTGCACGAGGAACTCGCGGAGCTGCTCGACGGTCGCCTTCCGCGCGACGAACCGCGACAGGGACGGGCCGGAGTCGGCAGAGGTGAGCGCGAAGAGCGCGGCGGCGACGCCGGCGGACGTGGGCTCGGGGCGCTCGGGCACGGGGACGCGGTCGCGCAGGGCGGCCTCGAACGCGCGCTCGAGGATCCCGCGGACGGCGATGAGGCGCGGGTCCCACTCGCGGTCGTCGTCGACCCCGGCGAGGCCGGCGTGGTGCAGCTCGTACAGGCAGAAGAGCGCCAGCTGCACGTCGTCGTCGCGGACCACGTCGTCCGTCGCGGCGACCGCCTGCACGGCGAGCGCGGCGAGGTCGGGACCGGAGGCGATCGCGAGCGCGTCGGCCGCGGTGCCGACGGCCGTGTCGGATCCGTGCGCGACCGGCGAGGCGGATCCCCCGGCGAGGTCCGCCAGGAGCGCCGCGCTGAGCGGGCCGCGCGCGGCGGGGAGGGGCGACGGGAGGGTGCGGACCGCTTCGTGGGCGGTCGCGAGCAGATCGGTCATGCCTCCACCCTCCTCCGACCGCGGTGGGCCCGGTCGGGCGTGTCGCCGTCTCCCCCGGGCAGCGGTAAGGGATGGGCGGACGGCGGCCCGGTGCGAGCCGCGGGCGCGCATCCGGGATACTGCGGGGAGGCCCGCGCCCGGCGGGCGCCCGGCGCGAGGAGGTGCCCATGCGACGCGGCACCAACCTGCCCGCCATCGGCGGCTACAACCGCACCGTGGTGCTCGACGCGGTCCGCCGCGCGGCCGAGGGCGCCAGCCGCTCCGAGATAGCAGAGCGCACCGGCCTCAGCGCCCAGACCGTCACCAACGTCACGCGCCGCCTCATCGACGAGGGCCTCGTGCGCGAGGGCGGCACCGTGATCCGCGGGCCCGGCAAGCCCCGCACCCTCCTGCATCTCGTGGCCGACGGCCGCTTCGCGGTGGGCGTGCACGTGGATCCCGCGGTCATCACCTCCGTGCTGCTCGACCTCGAGGGCACGGTCCTCCGGCACGTCAGCAGCCCGACGCCATCGGCCTCCCGGCCCGACGAGGTGGTGGCGCTCGTCGCGCGCCTGGTCGACGGGCTCATCGCCGACGCGGGCGTCGACCGGCGGGCCGTGCTCGGCGTCGGGCTCGCCGCGCCCGGCCCCATCGACGTGGGCGCCGGCCTGGTGCTGGATCCGCCGATGCTTCCCCGCTGGCGCCACGTGCCGCTGCGCTCCGCCCTCAGCACCGCGACGGGCCTCCCGGTGCTCCTCGAGAAGGACGTGACCGCGGCCGCCGTCGCCGAGCTCTGGTTCGGCCCCGGGGATCGCCGCCACCTCGCGTTCGTCTACTACGGCACGGGGTTCGGCACCGGGCTCGTGCTGGGCGGCGAGCCCGTGCGGGGCGCGAGCTCCAACGCCGGGGACTCCGGGCACATCATGGTCGCGGCGCGCGGGCGGCGCTGCACGTGCGGGCGCGTCGGCTGCGTGGGCGAGCTCATCACCCCGCACGCGCTCGTGCGGCAGGCCGTCGAGGGCGGCGTGCTCTCGACCGGTGACGTGTCGGACGCGGCCCTCGCGGAGGCGGCGGCCAGCGGCGACGCGGTCGACATGCGGCTGATCGGCGAGGCCTTCCACGCGCTCGCGGCCCGCGCCGACGCGGAGGACGGCCCGGCCCGCCGGATCGTGGAGGCGGCGGCCCGGCACCTGGCCCGCGCCATCGTGATCCAGGTGAACCTGCTCGACCTCGACGAGGTCGTCTGCGGCGGCCCCTTCTGGCACCCCATCGCGCGCCTGGTGCTCGCGACCCTGCCCGAGGAGGTGCGCCGGTCGCCCGCGCTCATCGCCAAGCACCCCGTGCGCGTGGTCGAGTCGGCCGTGGGCGAGGACGTCGCCGCGGTGGGCGGCGCGTGCCTCGTGCTCGACAACGCGTTCTCACCGCGCCCGTCGGCGATGCTCATCCGCGGCTAGCGGGCCGCCCGCCCGCTCGCCCTCCGGCGCTCCGTCGTCGGATCGTCACCACGATGTCTTGACATGGATTAGTCCATACGTTTGGCTAACCCCGACGGACGGCGACGATGCCGACCGCCAGGGCCAGTGGAGCAAGGGAGCACCATGACGAATCGACCGCCTCGCCGCAGGACGCGAGCACGCATCCTCCAGATCACCGCGGCGTCCGTCGCCGCCCTCCTCCTCGCCACCGGCTGCTCGGGCGGCGCGGGCGGCGGGGGCGACGCGAAGACCATCAAGGTCGCGTACCAGAAGTTCGGGACCTTCACCCAGATGGACGCTCACATGAAGGAGACCGCGAAGACCTTCGAGGCCGCGAACCCCGGCATGAAGGTCGAGTTCGTCCCCATCGCCGCCCAGAACGACGACTACTTCACCAAGCTCGCGCTGATGAACCGCTCCGCGTCCACCGCCCCCGACGTGATGTACGAGGACACCTTCAAGGTGAAGTCCGACGCGGCCGCCGGCTACCTCCTCCCCCTCGACGACCAGGTGGCGGGGTGGGACGACTGGTCGGAGTTCTTCGACTCCGCGAAGCAGGCGGGCGTCGGCGAGGACGGCAAGGTCTACGGGATCCCGATGGGCACCGACACGCGCGCCCTCTGGTACAACAAGGACCTCTTCCGGAAGGCCGGCCTGCCGGTCCCGTGGACGCCTGCGACCTGGGACGACGTGCTCGACGCCGCGAAGACCATCAAGGAGGAGCTGCCGGACGTCGTTCCCCTCAACGTCTACTCGGGGAAGCCCCAGGGCGAGGGCGCGACGATGCAGGGCTTCGAGATGCTGCACTACGGCACCCCGACCGGCACGCTCTACGACGACTCCACGGGCAAGTGGATCACGGGATCCCAGGGCTTCGAGGACTCGCTCGGCTTCATCCGCGACGTGTACCAGGGCGGCATCGGCCCGAAGCCGGAGGAGGCCCTCGACACCAACATCTCCACCATCGTCGGCGGCGAGTGGCTGCCGCAGGGCAAGCTCGCCATCGACCTCGACGGCTCCTGGCTGAGCGGCACGTGGCTCGACACGGGCACGAACCCGTGGCCCGAGTGGAGCGACGTCATGGGCCAGGCGCCCATGCCCACGCAGGACGGCCAGGCCCCCGGCGCCGTGAGCATGTCCGGCGGCTGGACCCTCGCGGTCGGCGCGAAGACGAAGAACCCCGACAAGGCCTTCGAGTTCATCGCCGACGCCCTCGACGAGGACGGCTCCAAGGCGTACGACATCGCGGCCAGCCAGATCGCCGTCCGCAGCGACGTGGCCGAGGACCCGGAGTACGTCGCCTCCAACCCGACGTTCGAGTTCTTCTCCTCCATCGTCGACGTCACGCACTTCCGCCCGGCGACGACCGACTACAGCCGCATCTCCAACGCGATCACGGTCGCCATGGAGTCGGTGATGACCGGGCAGCAGTCGCCCGCGGAGGCAGCGGCCGCGTACGACCAGGCCCTCGTCGGCATCGTCGGCGAGGACGGGACGCAGAAGGCGAGGGGCTGACCCGTGTCCACCGTCGCCCCCGTGCCGGTCGGCCCCGGCGCCGACGTGCGGGGCGCCGACCGGCGGGGCGCGGCGGGATCCGGACCGGGTGCCGGCGGGAAGCCCCCGGTCC
>NZ_QWGT01000186.1 GCF_003576405.1 Clavibacter lycopersici | reverse complement strand
GCTGTGGGCGCATCCGCCCCCGCCGCTGACCGCCCCGCGGTCGGGAACGGCCGCGCCTTCCCGGCCGGACGGCCGGCCGTGACCTGGACGCCCGACCGGTGACGGGCATCGACGACATCCTGCCCCCGGCCGACGGCTCGGACGGCGGCCGCAGCCGCCGCGACGACCGCGACGCGTCCCGCACCCGTCGGCCGATCTGGAAGCGCAAGCGCCTCTGGATCCCGGTCGGCGTCCTCGGCGTCCTCGCGATCGGCACCGCGGTCTCGGCCGCGCTGATCCTCCCCCGCGTCGACACCGTCCAGGGCGAGCTGCGCGAGGCGCTGCCGCTCTCCGACCAGGTGCAGACGGCGCTCCTCGCGGGCGACGTCGACACCGCGAAGGCCGGCGCCGCCGAGCTCCGCGACCACACCGCGAAGGCCGCGGAGGCCGCGGACGACGGCGTGCTCGGCGCGTACGAGTGGATCCCCTTCGTCGGCCCGAACCTCCACGCCGCCCGCGTGCTCGCCGCCACCAGCGACCGGCTCGCGACCGACGTCGTCTCGCCCGCGACCGAGGTCTCGCTCTCGGCGTTCACGCCCGTGCTCGGGCGCATCGACCTCGACGGGATCCGCTCCCTGGGCCAGACCGTGGACACCGCCAGCGACGGCCTCGCCGGCGCCCGCGCCGAGCTCGACACCATCGACCGCGGCAGCCTCTGGGCGCAGGTCGCCGACGACGTCGACCTCATGGACGACACCCTCACGAGCACCGAGGAGACCGCGAGCACGTTCCGCGAGGTCACGGGCGTGCTGCCCGACCTCCTCGGGGCAGAGGGCTCGCGCAACTACCTGCTGATGTTCCAGAACAACGCGGAGGTCCGCTCCACCGGCGGCAACCCGGCCGCGCTCGTGCTGCTGACCGTCGAGGACGGCACCGTCCGCATCGCGGAGCAGGCGTCGAGCAACGACTTCCCGCGCAACGTCCGCCAGGGCGACGTGCCCGACGAGACCGTGCGCCTCATCGAGCCGCGCGCGGACCGCTTCGAGCAGAACATCACGATGTTCCCCGACTTCCCCACGTCCGGCGCGCTCGCCAAGTCGTACTGGGAGCGCTACATCGGCGACCGGGTCGACGGCGTGCTGTCGTTCGACCCCATCGCGCTCAGCTACCTGCTCGAGGCGACCGGCCCGATCACGCTCGCCACGGGCGACGTGCTCAACGCGGAGAACGCGGTGCCGACGCTCCTCGGCGCGGTCTACAGCCAGTACCCCGACTACCTCGCGCAGGACCGCTACTTCGCGAGCGCGGCCAGCACGATCTTCGGCAAGCTCGTCACCGACACCCCGCCCGTCGTGCCGCTGGTCACGGCGATCGACCGCGCGATCGACGAGCGCCGCCTCCTCATGTGGAGCACCGTGCCCGAGGAGCAGGCGCTCATCGAGGACGGGCCGCTGAGCGGAGCGCTGCCGGACGACAACTCGGACGCGACCGCGATCGGCCTGTACTTCAACGACATCGGCTCGGGATCCAAGATGAGCTACTACCTGCGCTCCGGGTCCCGGATCCAGGCGGAGACCTGCGGCGACACCACCACGTATACGGTGTCGGTCGACATGACGAGCATCGCGCCGCTCGACGCCGCCACGAGCCTGCCCCGCTACGTCACGGGGCTCGACGGCCAGGCCAAGGGCCGCCAGTTCGACGACCTCCTCGTGTACGGCCCCGTCGGATCCACCGTCACGGACTGGAGGACGGACGCCGACCTCACGACCGAGGAGGCGCGCGGCACCGACATGGGGCGCGGCATGATCCGCATCCGCACCGAGCTCGCGCCGCAGGACACCAAGACCGTCGACGTCACCTTCACCATGCCGGCGTCGGACGCCCAGGGACCGCTCGAGGTGCGGCACACGCCGCTCGTGCGGCCGCTGGAGTCCGAGATCACGCAGGTGCCCTGCTCGACGGGCGGCTGATCCGCCGTCCCGTCCCCACGACGCCGCACCGCCCGCCCCGGATGGGGGCTTAGCAGCCGTCGTGCGTCCCCCATAGGCTCGACGAGCCGCCGGGGGACGCACCCGCCCCCGCATGCCCGCACACCGCCCCCGCGGATCCTCCAGGCCGAGAGCACACGTTGACACCCAGCACCACCACCCCGCCCCGCCGGGCGCACCGCGTCCGGCGATGGATCGTCCGCACCCTGCTGGCGCTCCTCGTCCTCCTGCTCGCCTGGCTGCTCGCCGGCATCCCGCTCTTCGTGTTCCCTCCGGCGAGCCAGCCGGACAAGGCCGACGTGATCTACGTCATCGGCCCGCCCAACCCCACGCGCCGCGACCTCGCGGCGAAGCTGGTGGAGGAGGGCTACTCCGACACCGTCGTCTTCTCCGTGCCGCGCACCGGCCCGCAGTCTGCCGCCGAGCTCGCGGCCTGCAACGGCGAGTTCCCCTACGCCGTCACGTGCGACACCCCGTCCCCCTTCACGACCCAGGGCGAGGCGCGCTACCTCAAGGCGAAGTCCGAGGAGAACGGCTGGACGAGCGCCATCGTCATCACGTGGACCCCGCACGTCACCCGCACGCAGCTGATCTTCGACCGCTGCTTCGACGGGGACCTCATGGTGGTCGAGGACCCGGTGGACTTCGACCTCCGCCAGTGGGTCTCGCAGTACACGTACCAGACCGGCGCCTTCGTCAAGGCGCTCGTCACGCCGGGCTGCTGACGCCCGCTCCCCACCCGATCGTCGCTGCGAGGCCAGGCGGTCAGCCGCACGGGGTTGAATGGTCGTCATGACCACCGCGATCGGCCCGACGACCGGCGACGACATCCACCTGATCTCCCTCAACGTGCGCATGCCCTGGCACGGCACCCGCGCGGGCGAGGCCGACCACTGGCCCGAGCGCCAGGAGGTGCTCACGCGCTTCCTGCAGCAGGAGCGGCCCACGGTGCTCGGCGTGCAGGAGGCGCTGTGGCCGCAGATCCAGGCGATCGAGAAGGCGCTCCCGCCCTCGTACCGCATGGTCGGGCAGGGGCGCGAGGGCGGCAGCCACGGCGAGCACGGCGCGATCTTCTACCAGGCCTCCCGGCTGACGCTCCTCGAGCACGACGTGATGTGGCTCTCCGACACGCCCGACGTGATCGGCAGCATGACGTGGGGCAACCCCATGCCGCGGATCCTCACCTGGGCCCGCTTCCAGGACGAGGCGACCGGCCATCCGCTCGTCGTGCTCGACACCCACCTCGACCACGACGTCGCCGATGCCCGCGACCGCGCCGCCGAGGCCATCGCCGAGCTCGTGCGCACGCGCTTCGCCGGGCTGCCGCTCGTGCTCATGGGCGACTTCAACGCGCCCGTCGACTCGTTCCCGTACGACGCGCTGACCCGCCGCGCCGGACTCCGCGACTCGTGGCTCGACAGCGCCCGCCAGGCGACGCCCGCGTTCGGCACGTTCCCCGACTACCGCGCGCCGGTGGTCGGCGACCCGCGCATCGACTGGATCCTCGTGAGCGACCGGGTGGACGTCCGCGCCGCCGCGGTCAACGACTTCGCCTGGCGCGGCCGGATGATGAGCGACCACCTGCCGGTGCAGGCGCTCGTGCGCCTCAGCTGACGCCGCCGGGTGAGCTGGCGCCGCCCGCGCCTCGTAGCCTGGGGGGATGAGCACCGCACCGAAGGTCTACGCCATCCACGAGAACCCCGAGTGGTTCGGCCCGTTCGCCGCCGCGCTCGACGCGCGCGGCGTGCCGTACGAGGAGTGGCTCCTCACCGACGGCGTGCTCGAGATCGACGAGGCGCCGCCCGAGGGGGTCTTCTGGTCGAGGATCAGCGCCTCGGCGCACACGCGCGACCACGCGCTCTCGAAGGACTACACGCGCGCCCTCATGTCGTGGCTGGAGGCGCACGGGCGCCGCACCGTCAACGGCCGCCGCACGATCGAGCTCGAGGTGAGCAAGGTCGACCAGCTCACCGCCCTGCGCGCCGCCGGCATCGAGGTCCCGCGCACGCGCGCCGTGATCGGCAGCCACCGCATCGTCGAGGCGGCGCGCGGCCTCCCGACGCCGTTCATCACCAAGCACAACCAGGGCGGCAAGGGCCTCGGCGTCCGGAGGTTCGACAGCGTCGAGGAGCTGGCCGCCTACGTGGAGGGGCCGGACTTCGAGGAGCCGCAGGACGGGATCACGCTGCTGCAGGAGTTCCTGGAGGCGGCGACCCCGCGGGTCACGCGCGTCGAGATCGTCGGCGGGCGCTTCGTGTACGCGATCCAGGCCGACACCGCGCGCGGCGGCTACCAGCTCTGCCCCGCGGACGCGTGCGCGATCGACCCCGCCACCGGCGCCCTCGTGATGCCGCCCGGCGCCACCATCGCGCAGCAGCCGGGCGACACGATCTTCTCGCTGCGGGAGGACATCACCGCGGAGCACCCGCTGGTCGAGCGCTACGTCGCGTTCCTCGCGGGTCTCGGGATCGAGGTCGCCGGGATCGAGTTCATCGAGACCGCGGACGGCAGGCTCGTGACCTACGACGTGAACACGAACACGAACTACAACCAGGGCGTCGAGGCGGTCGCGCCGGCCTCGGGCCCGGGCGCGGTGGCGGAGCTGCTGGAGCGCGTGCTGCGGGAGGCGTACCCGGAGAGCTGAGCCCCCGAGGGCTGAGCCCGGGAGGGCCGGGCCTCGCGGCCTGACGGATCAGGCCGTCGGGCCGCCGTCCTCGGGCGCGACCGCGGAGGTGGCGGCGCCCTGGTCCTCGGCGATGCGCGTGTGGTGGTGGATGACCTCCGCGACGATGAAGTTCAGGAACTTCTCCGCGAAGGCCGGGTCGAGCCGCGACTCCTCGGCGAGCGCGCGGAGGCGGAGGATCTGGCGGCGCTCGCGCTCGGGATCCGCCGCGGGCAGCCCGTGCGCGGCCTTCAGCCGGCCGACCGACTGCGTGAACTTGAACCGCTCGGCGAGCAGGTGCACGAGGGCGGCGTCGATGTTGTCGATGCTGCCGCGGATCTCCCCCAGCTCCTCGAGGGCGGCACGGGCGTCGTCGTCGAGGGGCGCCCCTGCGGGGCCGGTGTTCTCAGGCATGCCACGACCCTACCGATCGGCCCCTGGACGACGGAGGCGGGCGTCCCCATCGGGGGCGCCCGCCTCGCGGATCGTGCGGTGCCGGTCAGTCGACGATGGTGACCTTCACGTCGATGTTGCCGCGCGTGGCGTTGGAGTACGGGCAGACCTGGTGGGCCGCGTCCGCGATCTCCTGGCGGCGCTCGGGCGCCACGTTGGGGAGGTAGACGTCGAGCTCGACCGCGAGGCCGAAGCCGCCCTGGCCGTTGTCGCCGATGGAGACGCTGGCGGAGACGCCCGCGTCCTTCGTGTCGACGCCGGCGTTCTTGCCGACGAGGTGGGTGGCGCCGAGGAAGCAGGCGCTGTACCCGGCGGCGAAGAGCTGCTCGGGGTTGGTGCCCTCACCCGAGCCGCCCATCTCCTTGGGGGGACGGGTGTCGAAGTCGATGCGGTCGTCCTCGCTGCGGACGTGTCCGTCGCGTCCTCCGCCGGAGGCGTGCGCGATTGCGGTGTAGATGGGTTCCATGGATCCATCAGACCACGACCGGGCTGGGAGCGCGCGCCGCTCCGCGTGGACGTTCGCGGCACGGACGGTGGATCACGGGTGGACGCGCCGGGACGCGCCGGGACGCGCAGCGCGAGGTCCGCGCGCCGCCCGGGCGCGTCG
>NZ_QWGT01000185.1 GCF_003576405.1 Clavibacter lycopersici | reverse complement strand
GCCGCGCGTGTCGCTGGGGCTGCCCTCCCTCCGCGTGCCGTCGGCCGCGGAGGACGGGCCCGCTCACCCGCGCCACCGCGCGTGACCGCGATCGTCGCGGTCGTCGGCGCCACCGGCACCGGCAAGTCCGCCCTGTCCCTCGACATCGCGGACCGGATGCGGGCCGAGGGTCGCGCCGCGGAGATCGTCAACGCCGATGCCATGCAGCTCTATCGCGGCATGGACATCGGCACGGCCAAGCTGCCCGAGACCGAGCGGCGCGGCATCCCGCACCACATGCTCGACGTCCTCGACGTGACCGCGGAGGCCACCGTGGCCGCGTACCAGGAGGAGGCGCGCGAGGCGATCGGCGGCATCCTCGAGCGCGGGGCGGTGCCGATCCTCGTCGGCGGTTCCGGGCTCTACGTCTCGTCGGTCCTCTTCGACTACGACTTCCCCGGCACCGACCCCGAGATCCGGCAGCGCCTGGAGCGGGAGCTCGCGGAGACCGGGCCGGGCATGCTCCACCGTCGCCTCCGCGACCTCGACCCGGCCGCCGCGCAGCGGATCGGCGCTCACAACGGACGCCGCCTCGTACGGGCGCTGGAGGTCGTCGAGATCACGGGCCCGCAGCCGGAGCGCGAGTCCGCGGAGCCGCGACCCTGGCATCCCGCGCGGATCCTGGCGCTCACGCTGCCGCGCGAGGAGCTCGTGCCGCGCCTCGACGCCCGCGTGTCCGGCATGTGGGCAGACGGGCTCGTGGACGAGGTCGCCGGGCTGCTCCCGGCCGGTCTCGCCGACGGCGTCACCGCCTCCCGCGCCATCGGCTACGCCCAGGCGGCCAGGCAGCTCGCGGGGGAGCTCACGGAGGACCAGGCGATCGACGAGACGCGCGCGCTCACGCGCCGCTACGCCCGCCGCCAGGTGTCGTGGTTCGGCCGCTACGCCGACGCGGTGCGGCTCGATGCGCGCGACGACGGCCTGCTCGGGCATGCGCTCGACGCCCTCCCGGCGGCGCGCCCGTAGGCTGGCGGGATGGCAGACCTGCAGTTCACCAAGGGCCAGGGCACGGGCAACGACTTCGTGCTGTTCGCGGATCCCGCGGGCGAGATCGACCTGACCGACACGCAGGTGCAGGCGCTCTGCGACCGCCACTTCGGCATCGGCGCCGACGGGACGATCCGGGCGGTGCTCTCCAGCCGCATCCCCGAGGGCCGCGCCGCCCTCGACGAGGATCCCGACGCCGAGTGGTTCATGGACTACCGCAACGTCGACGGCAGCCCCGCCGAGATGTGCGGCAACGGGATCCGCGTGTTCACGCTCTTCCTCATCGAGAACGGCCTCATCGAGCTCCCGCCCGGACGCACCGTCCCCATCGGGACCCGCGCCGGCGTCCGCGACGTGCAGCGCAGCGGATCCGGCTTCCAGGTCGACCTCGGTCGGTGGTCGCTCGCGGGCGGCGAGCCGCTCGTGCGCGCGAAGGACCTCCAGGTCGCCCGTCCCGGCCTCGGCATCGACGTGGGCAACCCGCACGTCGTCGTCGCGCTCTCGAGCGAGGACGAGCTGGCGGAGGCGGACCTCGCGTTCGTGCCGCAGCTGGATCCCGAGCCCGCCGACGGCGCGAACGTCGAGCTCGTCGTCCCCGCGGATCCGCTCGTCGTGGACGGCGTCGGCCACATCACCATGCGCGTCCACGAGCGCGGCAGCGGCGAGACGCTGAGCTGCGGCGGCGTCAGGCGACCCGCGCATCCGCCCCGCGCACCCGCGTCATCAGCAGCAGCCCCGCCAGCAGCACGATCACGATCCCGATGATCCCGAAGCGCGTGTCGCCCGTGATCGCCACCGCGATGCCGAACAGGCCCGGCGCGAGGAACGAGACAGCGCGCCCGGTGGTCGTGTAGAGGCCGAACATCTCGCCCTCGCGGCCGGCCGGCGAGATGCGCGCGAGGAACGTGCGGCTCGACGACTGCACGGGACCGACGAACAGGCAGAGGAAGAGGCCCGTCGCCCAGAAGCCGGCCTTGGCGTCGCCGACGGCCAGCACCGCGGATCCGCCGAGGATGAGGCAGACGAGCGAGACGAGGATGACGGGCTTCGCGCCGAACCGGTCGTCGAACCAGCCGGCCGCGAACGTGCCGATGCCCGCCACCACGTTGGCCGCGACGCCGAACAGCAGCACCTCGGTGGTGGTGAACCCGAAGACCTGGGCCGCGATGATCGCCCCGAACGTGAACACGGCGGCGAGCCCGTCGCGGAACACGGCGCTCGCGACGAGGAACACGATCACGCGCGGCGACTCCCGGTACAGCTCGGCGATGCGGCGGAACAGCGTGCGGTACGACGCGAGGATGCCCTGCCGCGTGCGCCCGGGCGCGGACGGGATCTCGGGCACGCCCACCAGCACGGGGATCGAGAACACGGCGCACCAGATCGCGGCCACGAGGATCGCGATGCGCACGTCGAGCGCGCCGCCCTCCGCACCTGACGGCAGCGCCAGCAGGCCGGACGCGCCGGGCACGCCGAAGTCGAAGAGGAACAGGCCGAGCAGGAGCGCGAGCAGCACGATGCCGCCCACGTAGCCCATGCCCCAGCCGAGGCCGGACACGCGGCCGACCGTGCGCGGCGTGCTCACCTGCACGAGCATCGCGTTGTAGTTCACGCTCGCGAACTCGAAGAACACGTTGCCGGTCGCGAGCAGCGCGGCGCCCAGCCACAGGTAGGAGGGCACGGGCTCCACGAACACCATGCCGAGCATCGCGAGCACCACGATGCCCGTGTTCACGCCGAGCCACAGGCGGCGGCGGCCGGATCCGTCGGAGCGCTGCCCGAGCACGGGTGCGAGCAGCGCGATGAGGAGGCCCGCGATCGTGAGCGCGAGCGAGATCACGCCGGAGGTGTCGGCCTTCGCGGCGACGAGCGCGGGGTTCCTGGTGTCGTCGCCCGCGGCAGCGACGATCGCGGGATCCACGAACAGGCTGCTCGCGAGGTACGTGCTGAAGACGAAGGTGGTGACCACGGCGTTGAAGGCCGCGGATCCCCAGTCCCACAGCGCCCACGCGGCGACCCGTCGGCGGGGAGGGGCGGCGGGCTCGTCGATGCGTCCGGGCGCGGCGGTGCTCATGGTCGCAACCTAGTCGGTGGACGTGTCGCGGCAGGGTCGGGGGCGATCCGGGCCGCCCCTACGCTGGCCCGATGGACGGACCCCTCGACGGCGGCAACATGAACCGCGTCGAGCGCGCGGGCGACACCGTGACACGCGACGCCGGCCCGTGGACCCCCACCGTGCACCGCTGGCTGCGGCACCTCGCGCTCGCGGGGGTCGAGGGGATCCCGCAGCCGCTCGGCATCGAGGGCGACCGCGAGCGGCTCACCTTCATGCACGGCGACGTGCCCGTCTACCCGCTGCCCGCATGGGTCTGGGCCGACGACGTGCTCGTCCAGGCCGGCCGCCGCCTCCGCGAGCTGCACGACGCGAGCGTCGGGTTCGCGCTCGACGGCGCGGTCTGGCAGTCGAACACCAAGGTGCCGAGCGAGGTGATCTGCCACAACGACTTCGCGCCCCACAACCTCGTCTTCGCCGACGGCCGCCTCACGGGCGTCATCGACATGGACATGGCCTCGCCCGGCCCGCGCATCTGGGACATCGCGTACCTCGCCACGCGCGCGGTGCCGCTCTCCGGCTCCCCGCAGGACGGCGCGCCCGGCATGGACGACGCCCGCCGCCGCGTCCACCTGCTCCTCGACGCCTACGGATCCGACGCGACCTGGGCCGACGTCCTCCGCGTCGCGATCCTCCGCCTGCACGACCTCGCCGAGATGTCGCTCGCCAAGGCCGACGAGCTCGGCAAGCCGCACCTGCGCGACGACGCCGCGTACTACCGGGGCGACGCCGCCTTCCTCCGCGGGATCCTCGACGCCGAGCGCGCGCACCCGGCCTGACGCCTGACGCCTCACGCCTCACGCGAGCGCGATCCGCCCCGCGACCTCCCGCAGCACGTCCGCGTCCTCGTACGCCAGCTCCATCGCGACCGCTTCGGCCACCGGGAACCACGCGACGCGCTGCCCCTCGGTGAGCCGGATGTCCTCCGCCGGCACGTCGAGCCGCGCGGTGAACGTGTGCTCGACCCCGTAGGAGCGCGTGCGCGACATGAGGTGCGTGACCCCCGCGGCAGGGATCCGCACGCCCAGCTCCTCCTCGACCTCCCGCACGATGCAGGCGAGGGGCGTCTCGCCCGGCTCGAGCATCCCGCCCGGGATCGCCCACATGCCGGGGAAGGGGATGGTCGGGATGGCGTCCCGCAGCTGCAGGAGGATCCGCCCGGCCGCGTCGACGAGAACGACCTGGCAGCCCTCGCTCACGCGGATGCGCCCGCGTCCGGCCCCTCGATGGTGTGCGCCGTCATCGCGATCGCGGCGCGCGCGATGTCCTCCGCCGTCTCCTCCGTGCCGAGCGCGGGGGAGGCCCGCAGAGCCACGGCGGCGGCCGCCTGGTAGTCGGCGGTCATGCGGCCGAGGGTCTTCCGTCCGGCGTCGGTGAGCTCGAGGAAGACGCTGCGGCGGTCCTTCGGGTTGGGCACTCGGTCGAGGTGCCCGGCGCCGACCAGCCGGTCGATCACGGCGGTCACCGCACCCGTGCCCATCGAGATCTCGGAGGCGAGCAGCTTGGGGGTCATGCGGCCGAGGTCGCCGACGATGCTGATCACCGTCAGGTCGGTCACGTTGACCCCGATGTCCTGCGCGATGCGGGTGCGCAGGTGGCGCTGCGCGGTCTCGATCATGTGCAGCGCGTTCGCGAGGGCCTCCACGGCCGCGGCGTCGTCGCGGCGGGGGGCGGTTCTCTCGGGGCTCATCTGGCGTGTCCCTGTGTCGGCGGATCCGGCGGGATCCGTGGGCGGTCCAGTGACTGTAACGCGCCCTCGCGGCACCGATCCGCTCCGCGAACGGCCTGACCCCCGCTGTGGGGGTATTGCGCGAATCCCGAGTAGCTGTATCTTCGAGTTACTTGCAAAGCGAGTCACAGAATCTCTCCCCGGGCTCACCCAGCCCCCTCTCCCCCCGATCCAGGAGCAAGACCATGTCGCACCACATCGCCGCCGCCGCCAAGACCAAGCGCGTCCGCTTCGCCCCCCTCGCCATCGCCACCGGCGTCGCCGCCGCCGTCCTCCTCTCCGTGTCGATGTCCGGCACGCTGTCGGGCTTCGTCGCCTCGATCACCAACGACACCAACACGGCGGCCTCTGGCTCGCTCGTCATGCAGGAGTCGCAGGCCGGCGCCAACGGCGCCCCGACCGTCACCTGCCTCAGCACGAGCGCGACCACCGGCGCCGACTCCAACGCCGCCACCTGCTCCACCATCAACAAGTTCGGCGGATCGACCACGATGATCCCCGGCCAGACGGTCACGAGCGTCGTCAACATCAAGAACGTCGGCTCCTCCAAGGCCTCGACCTTCACGCTGACCCCGGGCGCCGCCTGCGCGCAGACCAAGAACGGCACGGTCAACGGCTCGGCCACGGACTTCTGCTCCAAGCTCAACGTCGTCATCACCGCAGCCGGCAGCACCACCCCCGTCTTCACGGGCACCGCCGCGACCCTCGCCGGCTCCTCCGCCAAGACGCTGACCGCGCTCGCCGCGAACGCCAGCACCGACTTCACCTTCGCGGTCACGCTCGACTCCTCCGCCGGCAACACGTACCAGGGCCTCGGCGCCTCGCTGCCC
>NZ_QWGT01000184.1 GCF_003576405.1 Clavibacter lycopersici | reverse complement strand
CGCTGCCGCCGCTCGGCCCCCGCGAGGCCCGCGTGCGCGCCGCCGCCGAGGCCGTGGCGGTCGCGGATCCGCACGCCGAGACCGTCTGGACCCGCGACATCGACCTGCTCCTCGCCGAGCGCGACGCCCGCGCCCGCGACGCCGAGCTCGTCGACCTTCCCACGCGCATCCCCGCGTCCCGCTTCAAGGACTTCGTGAGCGACCCCGCGGGCGTCGCCGCGCGCCTGCGCCGCCCCATGCCCGAGCGCCCGTACCGGCAGACCCGGCTCGGCACGCTCTTCCACGGCTGGGTCGAGGCGCGCTACGGGCCCGCGGGCACGGCCGACGTCATCGACGCGTCGGGGGTCGAGCTCGACCAGGATCCGACGGAGCCGCCCGTGGAGCAGGAGGACCTCGACCGGCTGCGCGCGACCTTCGAGGCCAGCGAGTGGGCGAGCAGGAAGCCCGAGGAGGTCGAGGTCGAGATCCACATGGAGCTCGCCGGCCAGGTGGTCATCTGCAAGATCGACGCGGTGTTCCTCATCGACGGCCGGTACCGCGTCGTCGACTGGAAGACCGGCCGCACCCCGAAGGACGCGGCCGACCTGGAGCTCAAGCAGCTCCAGCTCGCGCTCTACCGCCTCGCGTTCGCGAAGTGGCGCGGCATCGACCCCGACCTCATCGACGCGGAGTTCTACTTCGTCGCGGAGGACCGGTCGCTCAAGCCGGAGCGGCTCTACTCCGAGGAGGACCTCGTGGCGCTCTGGTCGGGTGCCCGCACACCGGACGCGTCGCGCGCGCCGTCGGGGGAGACGGTGGGCTGAGGTCGCGAGTCGAGCATCTCCTCGACCTGGTCGACGTCCATCACGGGCAGCGTCTCGTGCGCGATGCGGTGACCCTCGTCAGCGCGCACCGTGTCCACGAGCGCGCTGAGCATGTTCACGGCGTCGTCGATGATGCCCTGGTTGCGGGTGTCGGTCCCGTGCAGCAGCCAGCGGGCGATCTCGAGCTCGGCGTAGAGGAGCGCGCGCTGCTTCAGCTGGCGGTCGACGGTCACGTGGTGCGCGGCGTTGTAGGCGCGGAAGACGCTCTCGGCCACGTGCTCGGCGCGCGCGCCCAGCACCCAGTGCAGGTCGTGCGCGGGGTCGGCCACGCGGAGCTCGGACCAGCCGATCATGCCGGTCACCGCGTCGCCGTCGACCAGGAACGAGGAGGCCTGCACGGCGCCGTTGACGACCGCCGGCTGGAACTGCCAGAGCGACGCGTCGTCGATGGCCTCCTCCCAGCGGCTGAGCAGCAGGCTCGGCACGAGCGCGGTGGCCGCGGCCCGGTCGATGAGCGCCGCCGTCTGGCTGTGGATCTCGGCGGCCGAGAGCACGGGCAGCCCCGCGTCGGCGACGAACCCGGTCGGCAGGCTGTGCACGGCGGAGACGGCGGCCCCGATGGAGCGCGCGAGGCCGTCGCCCGCGGGGATCTCGTCGAGCGAGATCACGCGGCCGGGCACGTGCTCGTACACGAAGCCGCGGGTCGGCTTGATGGGCGCCTGGCCGAGGAACTCGGGCACCTGGAACGGCAGCCGCGAGCGGATCCCGGTGCTCAGCGCCCGCAGCGCCACGAGGTCGGCGGACTGCTCGGACTCGGCGGCCTGCGTGGTCGGGACGCGCACGAGGAGCTCGCGCCCGTCCCGCGTGGAGAGGAGCGCGGAGTCGAAGTCGCCCGCGCCGCCGGCCGTGAACGGGGAGCTGCGGACCACGTCGAGCCCCGAGACGGCCGAGGTCGCCAACGCGGCTAGAGTGAGGTGGGATCTGGCCATGCCTTACAGGTTAGGTCGCTGGGAGCCCTCCGTCTCACCGCGCCACGCGCTTCCGGCCCCACACGCGCACCGTGGGTGGAGCACGACGCACGCCGTCGGCGCCCCTCGGCCCGTCCGCCCCGTAGTCGATTGGTCACCCGTGCTCGACAGCTTCCTCTCCCGCCTGCCCCTGTCCCGCGAGGGCGTCGACCGCGACGGGCTGCGCCGCGACGCGCCCGCGCTCTTCGACGAGCTGTGGGCGGATCCCGCCACGCGCGTCCTCGCGCTGCACGGCCACCGCGCGCTCGGATCCGCCGCCGAGGGCCGCGCCGCCCTCGACCTGCTCCCGGTCGACCGCGTCACCGCCGCGACCATCCGGATCTACCTCGGCCGCACCACCGTCGCGCACGAGGGCGAGCCGGTCGGCACCCCCGTCGTGGCTGCGGTGCTCACCGAAGCGGCCGCGCTCGAGCTCGAGCCCGCCGAGGAGCGCTGGCTCGAGCTGCGCACCACGGCCACGCAGCTCGACGACCGCGACGCCGCGCTCTTCACGGGCGCGCTCGCCACCGCCAACTGGCACGCGTCCCACCCGTTCTCGCCCAAGACCGGCGAGCCGACCGTCGTCGAGCAGGGCGGCTGGGTGCGCCGCGCGCCCTCCGACGGCTCGCAGGTCTTCCCCCGCACGGACGCCGCCGTGATCATGGGCGTCGTCGACCAGGACGACCGCCTGCTCCTCGGCGCCAACGCCATGTGGGGCGGCGACCGCTACTCGCTGCTCGCGGGCTTCGTGGAGCCGGGGGAGTCGTTCGAGGCGGCCGTTAAGCGCGAGGTGCTGGAGGAGTCCGGCGTCACGGTCGAGGATCCGCGCTACCTCGGCAGCCAGCCGTGGCCGTTCCCGGCGTCCGTGATGGTCGGGTTCCTCGCGCGCGTCTCCGCGTCGAGCGGGCCCGCGACGCCGGACGGCACCGAGATCATCGACCTGCGCTGGTTCAGCCGCGAGGAGCTGCGGGCGTCGATCGGCGAGATCGCGCTGCCCGGCCCGTCGTCCATCGCGCGCGCCATCATCGAGGAGTGGTACGGCGGACCGCTCGAGGACGGCGAGCGGGAGTGGTGATCCGCCGATCGTGACCGACCAGCTCGTCCCCGGGACGCCCGGGCGGGATCTCTACGGATCCGGCGCGACCGCGCCCGACGTCGTCCCCGGCACGGCCGGTCTCGGCCCCCTGCCCGCCGCCGGACCCGCCGAGCCCGCGGAGGACGCCCCCACCGCGGAGTCCCTCCTCGAGGCGCTCGACGACCAGCAGCGGCTCGCCGCGCAGGCGCTCCTCGGCCCGGTCGTCGTGCTCGCCGGCGCCGGCACCGGCAAGACGCGGGCCATCACGCACCGCATCGCCTACGGGATCCAGGCGGGCGTCTACCCGCCCAACCGCGTGATGGCGCTGACCTTCACGTCGCGCGCCGCCGCCGAGCTGCGGGGCCGCCTCCGTGAGCTGGGCGCCGGCCCCGTCGCCGCGCGCACCTTCCACGCCGCGGCCCTCAAGCAGCTCAACTTCTTCTGGCCGCAGGTGGTCGGCGGCACCATGCCGCGCCTCATCGAGAGCAAGGGGCGGATGCTCGGGCACGCCGCCGAGTCGCTCCGCCTCCGCCTCGACACGGCCGCGCTCCGCGACATGGCCGCCGAGGTCGAGTGGCGCAAGGTGTCGATGATCTCCATCGAGGAGTACGGCCTCGCCGCCCGCACCAGCCGCACGCTGCCGCCGCAGCTCGACGCCGACCAGGCCGTCGCGCTCCTCCAGGCCTACGAGGACATCAAGGACCAGCGCCGCCAGCTCGACTTCGAGGACGTGCTGCTCGCGACCGCCGGCATGATCGAGGCCGAGCCGTGGGTCGCCCAGCAGGTGCGCGAGCAGTACCGCTTCTTCGTGGTCGACGAGTACCAGGACGTGTCGCCGCTGCAGCAGACCATCCTCGACCTCTGGATGGGCGACCGTCGCGACCTCTGCGTGGTCGGCGACGCCAGCCAGACCATCTACTCGTTCGCGGGCGCCAAGAGCGCCTACCTCCTCGACTTCGCGTCGCGCTTCCCCGAGGCGACCGTGGTGCGGCTGGAGCGGAACTACCGGTCGACCTCGGGCATCACCGAGGCGGCGAACCGGCTGATGCGCGGCCGGCCCGGCGCGCTCACGCTCGTGTCGGCGGACGCGGATCCGGACGGCGACGGCACGGGCACGACCTCCGCCCGCAGCGCGACGGGCCGGGGATCCGCCGCCGTCCCCGGCCGCGGCGAGGGCTTCCGCGCGCCGCAGGTGAGCGCGTTCCCCTCCGACGGCGCCGAGGCGCGCGCGATCGCCGGGGCCATCGCGCAGCAGATCGCCTCGGGCATCGCGCCCGAGGACGTCGCCGTGCTGTACCGGATGAACGGCCAGGCCGCCGTGCTCGAGCAGGCGCTCGGCGACGCGGGTGTGAGCTACCAGGTGCGCGGATCCCAGCGCTTCTTCGACCGCCCCGAGATCAAGCAGGCGCTGCTCGCGCTCCGCGGCGCGTCCGTCTCGATCTCGGGCGAGCCGCTGTTCAAGTCGGTGAGCGATGTGCTCCGCGGCCTCGGCTGGAGCCAGCAGCCGCCCGAGCAGCCGGGCGCCGTGCGCGACCGCTGGGAGTCGCTCGACGCGATCATGGGCCTCGCCGAGCGGATGCCCGCGGGCAGCACCTTCCGCGCCTTCACCGACGAGCTGCTCGAGCGCCAGGCCGGCCAGCACGAGCCGACTGTCTCCGCCGTGACGCTCGCGACCCTGCACTCCGCCAAGGGCCTCGAGTGGGAGCACGTCTACCTGATGGGGCTCAGCGAGGGGCTCGTCCCCATCAGCTACGCGCAGACGCTCGAGGCGATCGACGAGGAGCGCCGGCTCCTCTACGTGGGGATCACGCGCGCGCGCTCCGGGCTGCGGCTGTCCTGGAGCCGGAGCGGACCGCAGCGATCCGGTCAGCGGGAGCCGTCGCGGTTCCTGGCAGAGCTCGACACCCGCATCGCGGGTGGGGGCGCGAAGCGCGGCGCGTGACCCGGCCCGTCCGCACGTCGAGCACCGCCTGGTGCGTCGCGAGCGCGTTCGCGCCCGTCGTCAGCAGGAGGTCGGCGGGTCGCGCGGCGAGGGCGGCGACCTCCGCGGGCACGAGCCCCGCCTCGGATCCGCTGTCGCGCCCGAGCAGCTGCGTCGCGATGGCGGGCCAGGCCGGATCCGCGTCGCGCCGCGCGAGGTCGAGGCAGTAGCAGCAGACCGTCCGTCCCGGTTCGACCAGCGGGCCGACGACCGCGTGCCGGTCGCCGATGACCACGGGCAGGTGCGGCACGTCCTCGCGGGACCAGCGCCCGTACACGGCCGGGGCGATGGCGAAGTGCGCGACGATCACGGCGAGGCCGGTGCGCGGATCCGCGTCGTCGGCGATGCGACGCAGCGCCACGTCGTGCCCGGCCCGCGCGAGGGCGTCGGCGACGCGGTCCGCGGTGGGCCCGCCGCCGACGACCGCGATCGGGCCGGTGAGGGTGCGCCGGGGGAGGTCGGCACCGTCGCGGGACGCGGATCCGGGTTCGCGCGGCGGCAGGAGCGCCGGCCGCACCAGGTCGAGCAGCTGCGTCACATGGGCGGGGGTCGCGCCCTCCGTCGCGGCGATCATGTCGAGCCCGCCGCGGCTGACGCCGTGGCTGAGCGCGTCGAGCAGCCGCTCGTCGAGCCGTGACACGGCCGTGAGCACGACGGACGGACGGTCGACGCCGAGCTGGAGGGAGTCCGGCGTGCGCCAGACGAGCGGGAGGCGGGGATCGAGTCGGATGGCCATGGGCGCGCAGAGTGCCCGACGGGCGCGCGTCGTGCGGCGCGCGTCCACAGGCCGGAGCCGCCACCGCGGAGCGGAGCGGGCGCGGGCGCGGACGTGCGCGAGGCCG
>NZ_QWGT01000183.1 GCF_003576405.1 Clavibacter lycopersici | reverse complement strand
GGTGGTCGCGCGGCTGTCCGCCCCCTCCTGGCTCCAGCGGGGGCGCGGCCCGTCGCCGAGCCGCGCGCGGGCTGCGTCGATGCCGGGCAGGTCGGCGCGGGACAGGACGCCGCCGGTGCGCGGATCCACACGCCCGCCGCCGAGTCCGTGCCGCCGGACCAGCGGGTCCATGCGCGCCTTCAGCCACGACCGGTACGCCTGCGGCGCGTAGGCACCCCGCGCGTAGAGGTCCAGGTAGCGGCCGACGAGCTCCGGGCGCTCGTGCTCGAGCCACTGCAGGTACCACTCCTTCACGCCCGGCTTGAGGTACAGCGCGGAGTAGAGGACGCGCGTGCCGCCGGCCTCCTGGATGCGGGTGAGCGCGTGGTCGAGGTGCTCCACGGAGTCCGTGAGCATCGGCAGGATCGGCATGATGAACACGGTGCAGTCGAGGCCCGCCTCGCGGATGGCCGTGACCGTCGCGAGCCGCGCCGCGGTCGTGGGCGTGCCCGGCTCCACCGACTGCTGCAGGTCGTCGTCGAGCACGGCGATGCTCATCGCGAGGTCCACCGGCACGGTCGCCGAGGCCTCGCGGAGCAGCGGCAGGTCGCGGCGGAGCAGCGTGCCCTTCGTGAGTATGGACAACGGGGTGCCCGACGACGCGAGCGCCGCGATGATGCCGGGCATGAGCGCGTAGCGGCCCTCCGCCCGCTGGTACGGATCCGTGTTGGTGCCGAGCGCGACGGCGTCGTGCGTCCACGTGGGCTTCGCGAGCTCGCGTGCCAGCACCTCCGCGACGTTGACCTTCACGACGATCTGGTCGTCGAAGTCCCGGCCCCCGTCGAGGTCGAGGTACTCGTGCGTGGGCCGGGCGAAGCAGTACACGCAGGCGTGCGTGCAGCCTCGGTACGGGTTGATGGTCCAGCCGTACGGCATGACCTTCGACTCCCCCGGCACCCGGTTCAGCGCCGATTTGGCGAGCACTTCGTGGAACGTGACGCCCTGGAACTCCGGCGTCCGCACGCTCTGCACGAGGTTGCTCAGGCGGGCGAGCCCGGGCAGCGCGTCGGCGCTCGCGTCGGACAGCCTCTGTGCGCTCCATCTCATGCGAGCATTCGAACACACATTCGAACACGACGCGAACGGGCGGCCGTGCGAGGAGCACGGCCGCCCGGTTCGTCAGTGCTGGAGCTCGAGGACCTCGGCGGTCTCCTGGATGATCTTCGGCGTCTTCTTCGGGTCGGACGCGACGAGGGTGCCGTAGTTCGGGATCATGCGCGTGAGCGGCTTCTTCCAGCCGGCGATGCGGTCGGGGAAGCAGCGCTCGAGGACGTCGAGCATGATCGGCACCGCCGTGGACGCGCCGGGCGATGCGCCGAGGAGGCCCGCGATGCTGCCGTCGGCCGCCGCGACGACCTCGGTGCCGAACTGGAGCACGCCGCCCTTCTCCGCGTCCTTCTTCATGACCTGGACGCGCTGGCCGGCCGTGACCTGGTACCAGTCCTTCGGGTCGGCGGTGGGCATGAACTCGCGGAGCGCGTCGAACTTCGTCTCCTTCGAGGCGATGAGCTGGCTGACCAGGTACTTGATGAGGCTCAGGTTGTCCTTGGCGACGGCGAGCATCGGGATGATGTTGTGCGGGCGGATCGACGTGAAGAGGTCGAGCAGCGAGCCCTTCTTGAGGAAGCGCGGGCTGAAGCCGGCGTAGGGCCCGAAGAGGAGCGAGGTCTCGCCGCCCACCACGCGCGTGTCGAGGTGGGGCACCGACATGGGCGGGGATCCGATGGCGGCCTTGCCGTAGACCTTCGCCCGGTGCTTGGCGACGATCTCGGGGTCTTCCGTGCGGAACCACTCGCCGCTGATGGGGAAGCCGCCGAAGCCCTTGATCTCGGGGATGCCCGACTTCTGCAGCAGGTGCAGCGCACCGCCGCCCGCGCCGATGAAGACGAACTTCGCGTCCACCTGCACGGTGGAGCGGCCGACGTCGTTGCGGACGCGGAGGTGCCAGCTGCCGTCGGCGTTCTGCGACAGACCGCGGACCTCGTGGTTGAGGTGCAGGGCGGCGCCGTGCTCGGTGAGGTAGTCGATGAGCTTGTTGGTGAGCGCGCCGAAGTCGACGTCGGTGCCGCCCTCGAAGCGCGTGGCCGCGATGACCTCGTCCTTCTCGCGCTGGAGCACGAGCAGCGGGGCCCACGAGTGGATGACCGCGGGATCCTCCGTGTACTCCATTGCCTCGAAGAGCGGGTGCGCGCGCATGGCGTCGAAGCGGCGACGGAGGTACTCGGCGTTCTCCTGGCCGCGCACGAAGGTCATGTGCGGGGTGGGGTTGATGAACTCCTTGGGCTCCGGCACGGCGCCCGCCGTGACCAGGTGCGCCCAGAACTGGCGGGAGAGCTGGAACTGCTCGTTGATGCGGGTCGCGGACCCGATCTCGATCTTCCCGTCCTTCTCCGGCGTGTAGTTCAGCTCGCAGAGGGCGGCGTGGCCCGTTCCCGCGTTGTTCCACGGGTTGCTGGACTCCATGGCGACCTCGCCGAGGCGCTCGAAGATCTGGATGGTCCAGTCCGGTTCGAGCTGCTTGATGAGGGTGCCGAGCGTCGCGCTCATGATGCCCCCGCCGACGAGGACGACGTCTACCGGTTCCGCTGTATCGCTCACCGGATCAGTGTACGCCCGCTCCTCCGGGCCCTCCGGGGGCCGCGGGGGGTGGTACGGAGACCCTTCCGAACAGCGACCGGAAGGGGTCAGCGGCGGGCGGCGACGACCTCGGCGATCTGCACCGCGTTGAGCGCGGCGCCCTTGCGGAGGTTGTCGTTGCTGATGAAGAGGGCGAGGCCACGGCCATCCGGTGCGCCCTCGTCGGCGCGGATGCGGCCCACGTAGCTGGGGTCGGTGCCGGCCGCCTGGAGCGGGGTGGGGATGTCGGACAGCTCGACGCCGGGCGCGGTGGCGAGCAGCTCGGTCGCGCGGGCGACGCTCAGCGGCGACGAGAACTCGGCGTTGACCGAGAGCGAGTGACCCGTGAAGACGGGGACGCGGACGCACGTGCCGCTCACGAGCAGATCGGGCAGCCCGAGGATCTTGCGGCTCTCGTTGCGGAGCTTCTTCTCCTCGTCGGTCTCGAAGAGGCCGTCGTCGACGATGCTGCCGGCGAGCGGGATCACGTCGAACGCGATGGGGCGCTGGTACACGGCGGGCGCGGGGAGCTCGACGGCGCGGCCGTCGTGGACGAGACGACGGAGCGCATCGGGCCCCGCCGCGACGGCGGCCTCGGTCTGGCCCGCGAGCTCCTCGGCCCCGACGAGGCCGGATCCGGAGACCGCCTGGTAGGTGCTGACCACGAGCCGCGTGAGTCCCGCCTCCTCGTGCAGCACCTTGAGCACGGGCATGGCCGCCATGGTGGTGCAGTTCGGGTTCGCGATGATGCCGCGGCGGGCGTCGTCGATCGCCTCGGGGTTGACCTCGGAGACGACGAGCGGCACATCCGGGTCCATGCGCCAGGCGCTGGAGTTGTCGATGACGAGCACGCCCGCCTCGGCGAACCGCGGTGCCTGGGCGCGCGACGTGGTGGCACCCGCGGAGAACAGCGCGATGTCGAGGCCCGTGGGATCGGCGGTCGCCGCGTCCTCCACGACGACGTCGCGGCCGGCGAACGGCAGCGTCGTGCCGGCGGAGCGCGCCGAGGCGAAGAAGCGGATCTCCGCGATCGGGAACGCGCGCTCCTCGAGCAGGCGGCGCATCACGGCGCCGACCTGGCCGGTGGCGCCGACGACGCCGACGCGGAGGCCCCGGCTCTCCGGAGCGGGGGCGGCGGATCCGGCGGGTGCGGTGTCGGTCACGGGTGTCTCCTCCTGCGGTGCGGGGGCGTGCGGGTCGTGCGGGTGCGGATCGGGCGGGTGCGGATCAGCGGCCGGTGCCGGCGTGGACGACGGCGACGTCGTCCGCGTCGAGCCCGAAGGCGTGGTGCACGACGCGCACGGCCTCGTCGATGGTGTCGGCGCGCGTGACGACGGAGATGCGGATCTCGCTGGTGGAGATCATCTCGATGTTGATGCCGGCGTCGGACAACGCGGTGAACAGCTGCGCCGAGACGCCCGCGTTGGTGCGCATGCCGGCGCCGACGAGCGCGAGCTTGCCGATCTGGTCGTCGTGCTGGAGACCCGTGAAGCCGACCTCGTCCTTCTCGGCGGCGAGCACCGTGAGGACGCGCTGGGCGTCGGACTTCGGGAGCGTGAACGAGATGTCGGTGAGGCTCGTGGCGGCGGCCGACACGTTCTGCACGATCATGTCGATGTTCGCGCCGGTCTTGGCGACGATGGTGAAGATCTGCGCGGCCTTGCCCGGCACGTCGGGGACGCCGACCACCGTGACCTTGGCCTCGCTGAGGTCGGCGGCGACGCCGACGATGACGGGCTCTTCCACATTCTCTCCATCCGTGGGGTTGTAGACGATGGTGCCCTCGTTGTGCGTGAACGAGGAGCGGACGTGCAGCAGGACGCCGTGCCGGCGGGCGTACTCGACGGCGCGGATGTAGAGGACCTTCGCGCCGGACGCCGCGAGCTCGAGCATCTCCTCGCTCGTGATCCGGTCGATCTTGCGGGCGAGCGGCACGACGCGCGGGTCGGCCGTGAAGATGCCGTCGACGTCGGTGTAGATCTCGCACACGTCGGCGCCGAGGGCCGCGGCGAGCGCGACGGCCGTGGTGTCGGATCCGCCCCGGCCGAGCGTGGTGATGTCGCCCGTGCCGCGGTTGAAGCCCTGGAAGCCGGCGACGATGGCGATGGCGCCCTCGCCCAGTGCGTCGCGGACGCGTCCCGGGGTGACGTCGACGATGCGGGCGGCGCCGTGCTGGGCGTCGGTGATCATGCCGGCCTGGCTGCCCGTGAAGGAGCGCGCGTCGTAGCCCATGCTCTTGATGGCCATGGCGAGCAGGGCCATGGAGATGCGCTCGCCCGCGGTGAGGAGCATGTCCAGCTCGCGCGGCGCGGGGATCGGGGTGACCTCGTGCGCCAGGTCGAGCAGCTCGTCGGTCGAGTCGCCCATCGCGGAGACGGCGACGACCACGTCGTTGCCGGCCTTGCGCGTGGCGACGATGCGCTTCGCGACGCGCTTGATGCTCTCGGCATCGGCCACCGACGATCCGCCGAACTTCTGCACGATGAGGCTCACGGGCGACTCCTGGGGTTCGGGTGGGCGCGGGCGGCCCGGTTCACGATCATATGGGGGCGGCATCGGCGGATCCGCCGCGTGACGCGGTGCGCTCGGGTCACTCCCCCACGAGGCGCCGGCCCTCGAAGGCGCGGCCGAGGGTGACCTCGTCGGCGTACTCGAGGTCGCCGCCGACGGGGAGGCCGGATGCGAGGCGCGTGACGCGGATGTCGAAGGTGGAGAGCAGCCGCGAGAGGTAGGTGGCGGTCGCCTCGCCCTCCAGGTTCGGGTCGGTGGCGATGATGACCTCGGTGACCGTGGCGTCGGCGAGGCGCTGCATGAGCTGGCGGATGCGGAGGTCGTCCGGTCCGATGCCGTCGATGGGGCTGATGGCCCCGCCGAGGACATGGTAGAGCCCGCGGAACTCGCGCGTGCGCTCGATGGCGACGACGTCCTTCGCCTCCTCGACCACGCAGATGGTGGCGGGGCTGCGGCGGGGGTCGCGGCAGATGCCGCAGGTCTCCTCCTCGCTGACGTTGCCGCAGATGGCGCAGAAGCGCACCTTGTCGCGGACCACCGTG
>NZ_QWGT01000182.1 GCF_003576405.1 Clavibacter lycopersici | reverse complement strand
CGCCCCGCCACGCGGCCCCGGTCGCCGAGCAGGAACCGGCCGCACCCGCGGGGCGGACGTCCGCCCACGCCGCGGAAGCCGCGCCCGCCGAGCCGACGTCCACGGCACCCGCCGCATCCGCGCCGACGCCGCCCGAGGCCGACCGCGAGCCCGAGGAGGACGACTACGTCCCCGTCATCGGCCGCATCCCGATCCTGTCGCTCACGCCGCAGATCGAGGACGACCTCTGGCCCGCCAAGAGCTTCGTCCACGACGTGGTGCCGTTCGGCGCCACGATATTCCGCGAGGGCCACGACCTCATCGGGGCCGACGTCCTGCTCACCGACCCCGCAGGCGCCGAGACCTCCCACCGCATGTCCCTCGACGCCACGAAGCCCGGCCTCGACCGCTGGATCACGAGCGCCCAGCTCGGGACGCAGGGCGTCTGGACGTGGCGCGTCCGCGCGTGGTCCGACGACTTCGGCACGTGGCTGCACAACGCGGAGATCAAGGTCCCCGCCGGCCTCGACGTCGACGTGATGCTCGCCCTCGGCGCCGAGGCGCTCGAGCGCGCGGCCGCCGACGCCGACCGCGCCGGGGAAGACCGCGAACTCCTCCGGACCGCGCTCGCCGGGATCGCCGACGCGGACGCCGCGCCCGAGGCGCGCCTCGCCGCCGCCACGACCCCCGAGGTCCTCGCCGCGATCGACCGCCTCCCCCTCCGCAGCCTCGTCACGCTCTCCCCCGAGCGCACGATCGTGGTGGAGCGCGAGCGCGCGGCCGTCGGATCCTGGTACGAGTTCTTCCCCCGCTCCGAGGGCGCCGTCCAGCACGAGGACGGCTCGTGGACGAGCGGCACCTTCGCCACGGCAGCGGAGCGCCTGCCCGCGATCCGCGACATGGGCTTCGACGTCGTCTACATCCCGCCGGTGCACCCCATCGGCCGCACCAACCGCAAGGGCCCGAACAACACGCTCACGGCGGGGCCCCACGACCCGGGATCGCCCTACGGCATCGGCTCGGAGGACGGCGGACACGACTCGATCCACCCCGAGCTCGGCACGGCCGACGACTTCCGCGCGTTCGTCGAGGCGGTCGCCGACCACGGCATGGAGCTCGCGATCGACATCGCGCTGCAGGCCTCGCCCGACCACCCCTGGGTCACGACGCACCCGGAGCTCTTCACGACGCTGCCCGACGGCTCGATCGCGTACGCGGAGAACCCGCCGAAGAAGTACCAGGACATCTACCCCCTGAACTTCGACAACGACCCCGAAGGCTCGTACCGGGAGATGCTCCGCGTCATGCGCGTGTGGCTCCAGCTCGGCGTCAAGATCTTCCGCGTCGACAACCCGCACACCAAGCCGCTCGTGTTCTGGGAGCGCCTCATCCACCAGGTGATGCGCGACGAGCCCGACGCGATCTTCCTCAGCGAGGCGTTCACGCGCCCGGCGATGATGCGCACGCTCGCCAAGATCGGCTTCCAGCAGTCGTACACGTACTTCACCTGGCGGAACACGAAGAAGGAGCTCGAGGAGTACCTCACCGAGGTCAGCCACGAGACGAGCGACTACCTGCGCCCGAACTTCTTCGCGAACACGCACGACATCCTCACGCCCTACCTGCAGTTCGGCGGGCGTGCCGCGTACCGGATCCGCGCCGCCATCGCCGCGACCGCGTCGCCGTCCTGGGGCGTCTACTCCGGCTACGAGCTGATCGAGAACGTCGCGCGCCCCGGCGCCGAGGAGAACATCGACAACGAGAAGTACGAGTACAAGCCGCGCGACTGGGCCCGCCAGGAGGAGCTCGGCGGATCCATCGCGCCCGAGATCACGCGCCTCAACGAGATCCGCCGCCAGCACCCGGCGCTCCGCCAGCTGCGGAACCTCGACGTGCACTGGAGCGACGACGACTCGATCCTCGTCTACTCCAAGCACCTCGCGGCCGAGCACACCGGCACGGGCGAGGCCGACACGATCCTCGTCGTCGCGAACGTCGACCCGCACTCCGCACGCGAGACCCAGGTCCACCTGGACCCCACCCGCTGGGGCCTCGCCGAGGACGCCGTGTTCGAGGTCGAGGACCTCCTCACGGGCGACGTCTACACGTGGTCCACCTCCAACTTCGTCCGACTCGACGCGTTCACGCACCCCGTGCACGTGTTCCGGGTCCACCCGACCGCATCGAAGGGATGACGGACATGACCGACACCACACCCCAGCAGGACCCCCACGACGAGCTGCCCGGCGCCGACGTGGTCGTGCCCCCGGAAGCCCCGACCGACCCCGACCGGGGCGCCGACGTCGCCGTGCCCCCCGCCGACGAGAGCGCCGCCGTGGGCGCCGACGGCGGAGCACCCGCATCCGACCCGGTCCGCCTCCCCGAGGTGGCCGACCACGACCTGCGCGCCGTCGCCGAGGGCGTCCACTCCGGCCCGCACTCGGTCCTCGGCCAGCACCCGGTCGCGATCGACGGCGTCGGCGACGACCTGGTCGTCGTCCGCGCGCTCCGGCCCCTGGCGGACGCCGTGTCCGTGATCCTCTCCACCGGCGCCCGCGTCGCGCTCGCCCACGTGGGCCACGGCGTGTGGCAGGGCGCGCACGTACTGGGCCTCCAGGACTACCAGGTCGAGGCGCGCTACCCCGACGGCGGCACCTGGACGAGCGAGGACCCGTACCGCTTCCTCCCCACGGTCGGCGACCTCGACCTGTACCTCTTCGGCGAGGGCCGCCACGAGCGCCTCTGGGACGTCCTCGGCGCCCACCACCGCGAGCACTGGGGCGTCGCGCGCACCTACGTCGGCGTCTCGTTCTCCGTCTGGGCGCCGCACGCCCGGGCCGTCCGCGTCATCGGCGGCTTCAACGGCTGGGATGGCGTGCAGCACGCGATGCGCCGCCTCGACGGCAACGGCGTCTGGGAGCTCTTCGTGCCCGGCGTAGACCCCGGCGTCTCCTACAAGTTCGAGATCCTGACGCAGGCGGGGCAGTGGATCGAGAAGGCCGACCCCATGGCCCGCATGACCGAGGTCCCGCCGGCCACCGCCTCCCGCGTCGAGACCAGCGACTACGTCTGGGACGACGACGCCTGGCTCGAGGCCCGCGCCGCCCGCGACCCGCACGACTCCCCCATGAGCGTCTACGAGATGCACCTCGGATCCTGGCGGCCCGGCCTCGGCTACCGCGAGGTCGCCGGCGAGCTCGTCGCCTACCTCCAGGAGCTGCGCTACACGCACGTCGAGTTCCTGCCGCTCGCCGAGCACCCGTTCGGCGGATCCTGGGGCTACCAGGTCTCCGGCTACTACGCGCCCACGTCGCGCTTCGGCTCCCCGGACGACCTCAAGTACCTCATCGACGCGCTGCACCGCGCCGGCATCGGCGTCATCGTGGATTGGGTCCCCGCCCACTTCCCGAAGGACGCCTTCGCCCTCGCGCAGTTCGACGGCCAGCCGCTCTACGAGCACACCGACCCGCGCCGCGGCGAGCAGCAGGACTGGGGCACGCTCGTCTTCGACTTCGGCCACTCGCAGGTGCGCAACTTCCTCGTCGCCAACGCGCTGTACTGGTTCGAGGAGTTCCACATCGACGGCCTCCGTGTCGACGCCGTGGCCTCGATGCTCTACCTCGACTACTCCCGCGAGGAGGGCCAGTGGCTGCCGAACATCCACGGCGGCCGCGAGAACCTGGAGGCGATCAGCTTCCTGCAGGAGGTCAACGCCACCGCGTACCGCACCCACCCGGGCATCGTCATGATCGCCGAGGAGTCCACGAGCTTCCCCGGCGTCACGCGGCCCACGGGCGACGGCGGCCTCGGCTTCGGGCTCAAGTGGAACATGGGCTGGATGCACGACACGCTCGACTACACGGCCGTCGACCCGATGTACCGCGCGTACCACCACGGCCAGATCACGTTCTCCATGGTCTACGCGTACACGGAGAACTTCCTCCTGCCCATCAGCCACGACGAGGTCGTGCACGGCAAGGGCTCGCTCGTCGGGAAGATGCCGGGCGACCACTGGCAGAAGCTGGCCAACGTGCGCGCGTACCTCAGCTTCATGTGGTCGCACCCGGGCAAGCAGCTGCTCTTCATGGGCCAGGAGTTCGGGCAGCCGTCCGAGTGGAGCGAGGAGCGCGGGCTCGACTGGTGGATCCTCGACCAGCCCGTGCACCGCGCGCTCTTCGACCTCGTGGGCTCGCTCAACCGCACCTACATCGACACGCCCGCGCTCTGGGCGCTCGACAACGACCCGGCGGGCTTCGAGTGGATCGACGCGGGCGACGCCGAGCGCAACGTGCTCGCGTTCCTCCGCCGCGACCGCGAGGGCAACCAGGTCGCCGTCGTGCACAACTTCTCCGGGGCGCCCATCACGGGCTACCGGCTGGGGCTGCCGCAGGCGGGTGTGTGGGAGGAGATCCTCAACACGGACGCCGAGCAGTTCGGCGGATCCGGCGTCGGCAACCTCGGCGCCGTCCACGCGGGCGACGCGGGCTGGCACGGACGCCCCGCCTCCGCCGAGCTGACGCTGCCGCCGCTCGCCGGCCTCTGGCTGCGGTTGAAGCAGGATCCGGCGGACCTCCGCCCCGTCGAGGCGCCCGCGCACGCGGCCCCCGACGCGGACGAGTCGCGAGCCGACGGCACGCCGTTCGCCGAGGCGGACGCGGCGCCCGTGCTCCCGCAGTCGCCCGACGCGCAGCCGCCCGTCGAGGGGCTGTCCGCGACGGACGACGCCCCGGGCTCGGACGACGGCACCCCGCGGGTGCCCACCGTCTGACCGGACCGCGCACGACGACGGCGCCGCACCCCGGAAGGGGTGCGGCGCCGTCGTCGTCGTGCGGGATGCGCGTCAGTACAGCAAGCGGGTGAGGCGGCGGCGCGCGACCGCGACGCGGGCATCCTCGAGCCCGACGACCTCGAAGTGCTCGAGCAGGCGCTGGCGGACGGCCTCGCGGCCCTCGGCGTCGAGGCCGGGGAACAGCGTCAGGAGGCGGTCGAACGCGTCCTCGACGTGCCCGCCCGAGAGGTCGAGGTCGGCGACGAGCAGCTGCGCGTCCACGTCGTCGGCAGCCGACGCGGCGGCGCTGCGGATCCCGTCCGCCGCCTTCCCGTCGAGCCGGTGCAGCAGGCTCACCTGGGCGAGGCCGGCGACCGCGAGGGCGTCGCGCGGGTTCTGCGCGATCGCGGTGCGGTACTCGGCGGCGGCGGACGCGTAGTCGCCCTGCTCGATGAACGCGTACGCCTCCGCGTGGTGCGGCGGCAGCGGCTCCTCGACGGGCGCGGCGGGCTCGCCGGATCCGCCGGGGGCGACCGCGGTCCCCGTCACGCCGTTCTGCTGCGCCAGCTCCAGCACCTGCTGGATGACGTCGCGGACCTGGTCCTCGGGGATCACGCCGGCGAAGAGGCCGACCGGCCGACCGCCGATGAGCGCCGCGACCGTGGGCACCGTCTGCGCCTGGAACGCCTGGCCGAGCTGCGGGCTCTGGTCCACGTCGATGCGGACGAGGAGCACGCGTCCGCCCTGCTCGGTGACGACGCGCTCGAGCACGGGTGACAGCTCGCGGCTGGAGGCGAGCCCCGTGGAGACGAGCTCGACGATCACGGGCACCACGGCGGAGATGTCGAGGAACTGCGTGAAGGACGCGTCGTCGGCCGCCAGCACGAGGCCGGGGACGTCGACCGTCTGCGGCGTCCCCGCGGCACCGGCCGGGGCGGCGGGAGCACCCGGTGCCCCGGCCCCTGCCGCCGGCGCGCCCGCGG
>NZ_QWGT01000181.1 GCF_003576405.1 Clavibacter lycopersici | reverse complement strand
ATCCCGCGCCCAGGTCCGCGACCTCGGCTCCACGAACGGCTCCGAGCTGAACGGCGCGCCCGTCACGAAGGCGCCGCTGCCGCCTGAGTCCGTCATCCGCATCGGCCGCACCGCCATCACCTTCCGCGTCGTGCCGCAGGCCACCGAGGAGCGCGGCGGCCGCGGCTCGCAGGGGCAGCGCCACGACGACGGGTTCTGGGGAGCGTCGTGACCGAGCTGACCCTCCTCGTCCTCCGCCTCGCGTTCCTCGCGGTGCTGTGGCTGTTCATCTTCGGCATCGTCTACGCGTTGCGCTCCGACCTCTTCGGCCAGCGCGTGCGGAAGCTCCGCGAGGAGACGGGCCAGGGCGGCGGATCCCCGTTCCCCCAGTCGCCGTACGCCGCGGCCGCCTCCGCCCCGCCCCGCGCGGCCCAGCCGGTCGTCCAGCCGCCGCCCATCTCCACGATGCCGTCGGGTGCCAACTCGGGCGCCGTCCCGTCCCGGGCGAAGGCCACCACCTCCACCGCCCGCCACCTCGTCATCACCTCCGGCGCCAAGGCCGGCACCGAGATCCCGCTGGGCACCGAGCCGCTCACCATCGGCCGGTCGAGCGAGTCGGGCCTCGTGATCCGCGACGACTACACGTCCACCCACCACGCGCGCCTGCTGCTCTGGAACGACGAGTGGATGATCCAGGACCTCGACTCGACCAACGGCACCTTCCTCGACGGCAAGCGCGTGAGCGTCCCGACGCAGGTGCCGCTCGACACGCCGATCCGCATCGGCGCGACCAGCTTCGAGCTCAGGCGGTAGCGGCGTGGCGACAGTGACGCAGGCCGCCGCCGTCTCCCACGTGGGCAAGGTCCGGTCGAACAACCAGGACTCGGGCTACGCGGGGCGGAACCTCTTCGTCGTCGCCGACGGCATGGGCGGGCACGCGGGCGGCGACGTCGCCTCCGCGGTCGCCCTCACGCGGATCATCGAGGCCGACAAGCCGTACTCGTCCGCGCACGACGCCGAGTTCGCGCTGCAGGCCGGGCTCGTCGCCGCCAACCAGCTCCTCGCCGAGACCGTGTTCGAGCACTCCGAGCTCACCGGCATGGGCACCACCGTCAGCGCCCTCGCCCGCGTCGACCGCCACGTCGCCATCGCCCACATCGGCGACTCGCGCATCTACCTCTTCCGCCGCGGCGAGCTCAGCCAGATCTCCGCCGACCACACGTTCGTGCAGCGCCTCGTCGACAGCGGCCGCATCACGCCGGAGGAGGCGCTGGTCCACCCGCGCCGCTCCGTGCTGATGCGCGTGCTCGGCGACGTCGACGCCGCGCCCGAGGTCGACACCCAGGTCCTCGACACGCACACGGGCGACCGCTGGCTGCTCTGCTCGGACGGCCTCAGCAGCTACGTCACCGAGGAGCGGATCACCGAGATCCTCGCGACCGCGGGCACGCCGGACACCGTCGCCGACGCGCTCGTGAAGGAGTCGCTCGACCACGGGGCCCCCGACAACGTCACGGTCGTCGTCGTCGACGTGCTCGACGAGGACGACGAGGCCGCGGCGGCCCGCCCGGAGCCCGAGCCCGTGCTCGTCGGATCCGCGTCCCAGCCCCTCGCGTTCGGCGACGAGCCCGCGAAGCGCGCCGTCCGCATCCCGTCGCTGCTGCTGCACCCGCTGCGCGCCACGACGGCCGCGCGCGACGCCCAGTTCGAGCCCGAGTCGGACCAGTACCTCGAGGCCCTCATCGCCGAGGACAAGCGCCGCGCGCTCCGCCGCCGCGTCACGTGGCTGGTCGGCGTCGCGCTGATCCTCGCGGGCCTCGTCCTCGCCTGCGTCCTCGGCTACCGCTGGACCCAGTCGCGCTACTACGTGGGCGAGGCCGACGGCACCGTCGCGGTCTACAACGGCGTGCAGCAGACCATCGGCCCGATCGAGCTCTCGCACGTCTACGCCCGCACCGAGGTGCAGGTCGACGACCTCCAGCCGTTCTACCGCCAGCAGGTGGAGCAGACCATCAACGCCGACTCGCTCGCGGGCGCCCAGGAGATCGTGAACCGGCTGCAGGAGGCCGCGGGTGGCTAGGGCCGGCGTGGCGGACGCCCCGGCGCGCTCCCGCGAGCGCGCGCCCAAGGTGCCGCGGATCCGCGTGCCCCGCCGCCTCCGCGACCTCGAGCTCGCGCTGGTCGTGCTGGCCTCCGTCATCAACGGCGGCGCCCTCTACCTCGTGCAGCTCGGCGCGCTCGGCGCGTTCGACCAGAGCTTCTTCATCCCCGCCACGGGCCTCGCCGTGCTGGTGCTCGGGATGCACGTGGCGCTGCGCTGGCTGGCGCCCGACGCGGATCCGTTCATCCTCCCCATCGCCACCGCGCTCAACGGCCTCGGCATCGCGGCCATCTACCGGCTCGACCTCGCGGGCGGGCTGTCCGGCTGGGACAGCGTGGCCGTGCGGCAGATCGTCTGGTCGGGCCTCGCCATCGTGTGCGCGCTCGCGGTCATCGTGCTGCTGAAGAACCACCGCGTGCTGCAGCGCTACCGCTACATCGCCATGTTCATCGGCCTGATCCTGCTGCTCCTGCCGATGCTCCCCGTCATCGGCCAGAACATCAACGGCGCCCGCGTCTGGATCCACATCGGCGGCTTCTCGTTCCAGCCCGGCGAGATCGCGAAGATCTGCCTCGCCGTGTTCTTCGCCGGCTACCTGGTGACCGCGCGCGACAGCCTCTCCATGGTGGGCGTCAAGGTGCTCGGGATGCGCTTCCCGCGCATCCGCGACCTCGGCCCGATCCTCCTCGTGTGGGCCGTGTCGATGAGCGTCCTGGTCTTCCAGCGCGACCTCGGCACGTCGCTGCTCTACTTCGGCCTCTTCATCGTCATGACCTACGTGAGCACGGGCCGCATCGGCTGGGTGGTCCTCGGCCTCGTCCTGTTCCTCGGCGGCGCGTACGGCGCGAGCACGCTCGGCTACGTCGGCGGCCGCGTCGACGCATGGCTGAACCCGTTCGACCCCGCCGTCTACGACGCGAACGGCGGCAGCTACCAGCTCGTCACGGGCCTGTTCGGCATGGCGGACGGCGGGCTGTTCGGGCGCGGCCTCGGCAGCGGCATGCCCCAGCTCACGCCGCTCGCCAACAGCGACTTCATCCTCGCGAGCCTCGGCGAGGAGCTCGGCCTCACGGGCGTCTTCGCGATCCTCGCCCTCTACCTGCTCCTCGTCTCGCGCGGCTTCCGCATCGGCTTCGCCGGCCAGGACGACTTCGGCAAGCTGCTCGGCATCGGCCTGTCGTTCGTCATCGCGCTGCAGGTGTTCATCGTCATCGGCGGCGTCACGCGCGTGATCCCGCTCACGGGCCTCACGACGCCGTTCATGGCGGCGGGCGGATCCTCGCTGCTGGCCAACTGGATCATCGCGGCCCTGCTCCTCCGCCTCTCCGACACCGTCCGCAACCAGCCCCGATTGGTGGTCGAGTCGTGAACCGCGAGCTCAAGCGCGTCTCCGTGTTCGTCCTGGCCATGTTCGTGGCCCTGTTCGTCGCGGCCTCCGTCATCCAGGTCGTCTCCGCGCCCACGCTGCAGGCGGATCCGCGCAACAGCCGCACCATCATCGCCAGCTACTCGGCCGAGCGCGGCTCGATCCTCGTCGACGGCACGCCCATCGCCTCCTCCGTCCCTGTCGACGACCAGTACAAGTTCCTCCGCACGTACACGCAGCCCGACCTCTACAGCGCGGTCACCGGCTACTACACGCTCGGCCAGGGATCCACGGGCCTCGAGGACTCGATGAACGACGTCCTCAGCGGCACGAGCGGCACCCAGTTCTTCGACAGCCTCACGCGCACCTTCACCGGGCAGGACCCCAAGGGCGCGTCGGTCGAGCTCACGATCGACCCGGCGGTGCAGCAGGCTGCGTACGACGCGCTGGGGTCGCTGCAGGGATCCGTGGTCGCGATCGAGCCGAAGACCGGCCGCATCCTCGCGATGGTCTCCAAGCCCGGCTACGACCCGAACGCCCTCGCGTCGCACGACCGGAAGGCCGTGCAGCAGAGCTACTCGTCGCTCCTGGCCGACCCGTCGAACCCGCTCATCAACCGCGCGGTGAACAGCCTCAACCCGCCCGGATCCACGTTCAAGCTCATCACCGCCGCCGCCGCCATCGAGTCCGGCCAGTACACGCCCGACTCCCTGCTGCCGAACCCGCCGACGTTCACGCTGCCCGGCACCGGCACGGTCATCACGAACGCCGGCGAGGGCGCGTGCGGCTCCGAGCCCGAGGTCAGCATCGCGACCGCGCTGCGCCTCAGCTGCAACATCCCGTTCGCGCAGCTCGGCATCGCCCTCGGGTCCGAGCGGATCGCGCAGATGGCCGACGCGTTCGGCTACGGGAAGTCGGTCGACGTCCCCATGTCCAGCGCCAAGAGCGTCTTCTCCCCCGACCTCGACGACGCGCAGACCGCGCAGTCCGCCTTCGGCCAGCTCGACGTCCGCGCCACCCCGCTGCAGACCGCCATGGTCACCGCCGGCATCGCGAACGGCGGCGACGTGATGCAGCCGACCGTCGTCGACAGCGTGCTCAACCCCGACCTCAGCGAGCTGTCCGGCTTCTCCCCCCGCCGCTTCGCCGACCCGATCTCGAAGGAGACCGCCGCCACCATGACCCGGATGATGATCGACGACGTCCAGAGCGGCGTCGCGTCGAATGCGAGAATCAGTGGCGTCGACGTCGCCGGCAAGACGGGCACCGCGCAGAACGGCACCGACGACCCGTACACGCTGTGGTTCACCGGCTTCGCGCCGGCGGAGGACCCGCAGGTGGCGGTCGCGGTCCTGGTCGAGGACGGCGGCGGACGAGGACGATCGGGCTCGGGGAACACCCTCGCCGCCCCCGTGGCGAAGAAAGTGATTGAGGCGGTGCTGGACAGATGAGACCCACGAGCGGACTGACCTTCGGAGGGCGTTACCAGCTGGGCGATCGGATCGCCATCGGCGGCATGGGCGAGGTGTGGGAGGCCACCGACCTCGTCATCGGGCGCAAGGTCGCGATCAAGATCCTCAAGGACGAGTACCTCGGCGACCCCGGCTTCCTCGAGCGCTTCCGCGCCGAGGCCCGCCACGCCGCGCTCGTCAACCACGAGGGCATCGCCAACGTCTTCGACTACGGCGAGGAGGACGGCAGCGCCTTCCTCGTGATGGAGCTGGTGCCCGGCGAGGCGCTCTCCACCATCCTCGAGCGCGAGCGCGTGCTGTCCACCGACAAGGTGCTCGACATCATCGCCCAGACCGCGCTGGCGCTCCACGCCGCGCACCAGGCCGGTCTCGTGCACCGCGACATCAAGCCCGGCAACCTGCTCATCACGCCCGACGGCCGCGTCAAGATCACCGACTTCGGCATCGCGCGCATCGCCGACCAGGTGCCCCTCACCGCCACGGGCCAGGTCATGGGCACGGTCCAGTACCTCTCCCCCGAGCAGGCGAGCGGTCACCCGGCGTCGCCCTCCACCGACGTCTACTCGATGGGCATCGTCGCGTACGAGTGCCTGGCCGGCCGCCGCCCCTTCACGGGCGAGTCGCAGGTCGCCATCGCCATGGCGCAGATCAACGAGCAGCCGCCCGAGCTCCCCGTCACGGTCGCGGAGCCCGTGCGCAACCTCGTCATGTCGTGCATCGCCAAGAAGCCGGCCGACCGACCGCAGAGCGCCGCGCACCTCGCGCGCGCCGCGCAGGCGCTCCGCCGGGGCGACGTCGCCACCGCCACCATCGCGGTCGCGGCCGTCGC
>NZ_QWGT01000180.1 GCF_003576405.1 Clavibacter lycopersici | reverse complement strand
CGCCGCGCACGCTCGCGCCCAGCCGCACCTCGGGCGCCGTGCGGGTGGCGTCGACGAGGCGCACCACGTAGTCGGCGACCGCGGGATCCACGTGCACGGTCCCCGCGCGCTCCTGCAGCGCCCGCACGGCGGCGGCCGACGCGACGGGCGCGAGCGTCACGTCGTGCGCGCTGACGGACGCGCCCTGCAGGATCCGCAGCATCGACTCGTGGTCGGGGTACCCGATGGAGGTGCGCAGCAGGAACCGGTCGAGCTGCGCCTCGGGCAGCGCGTAGGTGCCGGCCTGCTCGATCGGGTTCTGCGTCGCGATCACCATGAAGGGGTCGCCCACGTCGTACGGGGTGCCGTCGACCGTGACGCGACCCTCCTCCATCACCTCGAGGAGCGCCGACTGGGTCTTCGGGCTCGCGCGGTTGATCTCGTCGGCCAGCACGATGCTCGCGAACACGGGCCCGCGGTGGAACTCGAACTCGCCCGTCCGCTGGTCGTAGACGCTGACGCCCGTGATGTCGCCCGGCAGCACGTCGGGCGTGAACTGCACGCGGCTGTGCGTGCCGTCGACGGTCTGCGCCATCGCGCGCGCGAGCGAGGTCTTGCCGGTGCCCGGCACGTCCTCGAGCAGCAGGTGCCCGCCCGTCACCATCGCCGTGAACGCGAGGCGCACCACGTGGGACTTCCCGAGGAGCACCTGCTCCACGTTCCGCACGAGCGCGGCGAACTCCTCCTGGAAGGCGCGAGCCTCGTCGGGCGTCATGGTCATGTGCAGGTGCCTCTCGGATGCGGCATCGGGTCCGGCCTCGGGGCCGCGGGAACGGCCGTCATCCGCGGTGGGCGTACGTGTACAGGGTGCCCGAGTTCGCGGTGACGCGCACCTCGAGGGTCCGCTCGCCACCCGCGGGCACCCGGCAGGATCCGGCCGCGCCCGAGGACGCGTCGGCCCACGCGCCCTGGCCGCCGCAGCGCCACTCGCTGCGGGCGTAGCCGCCGCCGTCGCCGACGCGCCCGAGGCGGCCGGCGGCCTGCGGCATCGAGGTCCACGAGAAGGTCGTGACGCCCGCGTCGTCGGTCGCCGACCGCACGTCGCCCGCGCGCGCGTCCACCGCGGTGCCGGCGGAGACGGGATCCGACCAGCCGCTCGACCGCGGCCGCCCGTCCCCCGAGTCCTCGACCACGCGCACCTGGATCGTCGCGGCGGCGCCCGTGCGCGGCAGCGTGAGCGCCTGGCCGACGCCGACGGGCACGCCGTCGCCCTGCCCGTCGACCCGGTACAGCAGCTGGGCGGACGCGGAGGCGCTGCCCGGCCGGTAGCGCGCATCGGCGAGGACCGCGCGGAATACGCCGTCGCTCCCCCGGTCCGCACGCGGCAGGTCGACCGTGACGACGGGCGTCGACGGCGCCGTGCGCGGGGTCAGCTGGCCGGCCTCGACGACCGTGCAGCCCTGGCTGTTGGCGGCGAGCACCGCGAACGCGACGGGCTGGTCGGTGGCGAGTCCCGTGAACACGTGGCTGGTCGCGCCGCCGACGTCGACCGCGGGCCCGTGCTCGGCCGACCACGGCGCGACGCCCTCGGTCGCGACGGAGCAGCCGGGCGCGGATCCCGGGGCGTACGCGGCCACGAGGTAGCGGATCCCGTCGACGCCCTGGCCCTGGAACGCCGGCCACGACACGGTGACGCGCGTCTCGTCGGCCGGGTCGGCGACCGCGGTGGGCGCGCCGGTCGCGGTCGGGGCGCCGCGCGGCGTGCCGGTCGCGGTGGCGGCGAGCCACGCGGAGGCGTCCTGCACCTGGGCGCTGTTGCGCGCGGCCACGGACACGGCGACGGGCACCTCGGCGACGAGCGACGGATCCCGCACCTCCACGCTCGTGGCGTCGGCCGCGACCTGCCGGGTGATGCCGCCCACGCCCACGACGTACTGCGTGACGGGGCTCGACGACGACGGCGCGGCCGACGCCTGCCACGACACGCGCAGCCCGTCGACGAGCGGCTCGATCGCGAGGCCGGCGGGGGCGGCGGGCAGCACGTCCGACCAGAGGCCCGCGATCGACACCGGATCCGAGGTGCCCACGCCGTTCACGGCCTGCACCTCCACCTGCACCGCGTTCGCCGGGCCGTTGCCGGGCGTCGGCACGGCGCACGTCGTGGACGGGCAGGTGACGGTCGCGGTCGTGGTGCCGCCGCGGATGGCGCGCACCTGGTAGCCCGTGATGGCGGATCCGTTGAAGGCGCCCGGCTCGAACGCGACCGTGAGCGAGCGGTCCGCGAAGCCGGACGCGCGGAGGGCCGAGACGGGTCCGGGGCGGTCCTGCACGTGGATCACGACGGTGCCGAACGCGGCCCGCCCCGCGTCGCCCGTGGCGTCGCGCACCTCGTACTGCACGCGCACGTCGCCCGGCTCGGCGTCGGCGGACGCGGTGACGGCGAGCGTCGCGCGGTCGGCCGACGGGGTCACGGTGACGCCCGCGGGGAGGCTCGCGCCGTCGGCGCCGCGGATGGAGGCGACCGTGAGCGGGCTGCCCGGGAACGGGTTGCCGGCCTGGTCGTTGGCGAGCACGTCGATGGAGGTGGAGGATCCGCGGGTCACGGTGCCCTCGTCCGTCGCGGGCTGCGCGAGCGGGCGCGTCGACGGCACGACGCGGAGGTCGACGCGGCCGGCCCGTCCGGTCTGCGTGGCGTCGCGGACGCTCACCGGGAACGACGCGGTCGCGCCCTGCTCCACGCCCTCGTCGGCGGAGATGCGGAGCGTGCCGCCGTCGATCGACGCGCGGAACCCGGCTGCGACCGCCCCCTCCAGCGCGAACGCGAGCCGGCCGCGGTCGTCCTGGTACGGGTAGGTGGTGAGGCGGCCGAGGTCCACGTCCTTGGACTGCCCGGGCTCCAGGTCGATGACCGCGCCCGTGAACACGGGCGGCTGGTTCTCGGTGGGCGTGACCGTGATCGGCAGCACGAGCGCGGCCGTGCGCCCGCCGTCGCCTGATCCGTCGGTCACGGTGAAGGAGATCGCCGCCGGCCCGAAGTACCCCGGCTCGCTCCGGTACGCGATGGTGTCCCCGTCCACGAGCTCCACGGGCCCGTCGGCGTGCGTCGCGGACAGCGAGTTCGGATCCGCGATGCGCACGGCCCGCCCGCCCGCCGCGACCACCTGCTGGTCGAGCTCCACGACGAGCCGCTCGCCGCTCGCCACGGTCGGCCGCGGCTGGCCCGCGCGCAGCTGCGGCAGCGTGTCCTCGAAGCCGGGCACCCAGATGAAGGCCGTCGCGGAGACCGACGGGTCGTCCGGCTGCGCCACCTGGAACGGGATGATGCGGCGCTCGTCGCCGACCTGGACGCGCACGCGGCCGTCGTCCGTGACGAGCGCGACGTCCTCGTAGCCCGCGCCGACCCGCAGCACGAGCGACGACACGTCGCCCTCCGCGGAGAACACGTTCCGCATCACGTCGACGTCGACGCTCGACCGGTCGAGCACGTCGGAGAGCTGGAGCACGGTGTCGCGCGCGATCGGGCGGGTGGGCGGCGCCGCGGGATCCACGATCACGGTGAGGAACGCCTCGTCGCTGCCGCCGCGGGCGTTGCGCACGGCGTAGACGAAGCCGTAGCGCCCGGCCTCCTCGGGCGCGACGACGCGCACGGTGTCGCCGTCGAGCCCGGCGACGAGCCCCTCGGCCTGCGGCTGCACCGAGACGAGCGAGAGCGCGCCGCCGTCGGGATCCGTGTCGTTGGCGAGCACCTGGACGCGCAGCACGCGGCCGGGCCGCACGGTCACGGTGTCCGCGCTCGCGACGGGGTTCCTGGCGCCCTCGACGCGCGGGCTGATGCCGACGCGGATCGTGCCGGTCGCGCGCGCGCCCAGCCCGTCGACCACGGCGTACGCGAACGCGTCGGTGCCGGTGGAGTAGTCGCCCGCCTGGTAGTCGATCCAGTCCGGCCCGACCTCGACGACCTGGCCCTTCTCGGGACCGGTGTCCTGCCCGAGGAGCCGCACCGAGTCGCCGTCGGGGTCGATGCCGGTGAGCGGGACGGGGATCCGCACGGTCTCGCCCGCGAGCACGCGCGCGGTCAGCGGGCGCGGCACGGGCGCCGCGTTGGTCGCCACGTCCGCCTCGCGCACGGAGAGGGTGAGGGTCGCGGTCGCCCACTGGCCGTCGGGCGCGACGGCCCGGTACACGGCGGTGTAGTCGCCCGTGCGGTCGGGCGCGAGGTAGCGGAGGCGGTCCTCGCTCGCGAAGAGGAGGCCGGCGCCGTCGGGCAGCGGATCCACCAGCTCGGGGTCGAGGCGCAGCGGGTCGCCGTCGGGCTGCTCGTCGTTGGCGAGCACGGGGATGTCCACGGCGTCGCCCACGCGCACGGCCACCCGGTCGTCGGTCGCGACGGGCGGCTGGCGCACGGCGGGCTCCGGCACCTCGATCACGGTGATCACGCCGGTCGCCTCGGCCACGCCGTTGCTCACGCGGTACCCCATGTCGACGGGCCCGTCGAGCGGCCGGGTCAGGTTGATCCGCACGAGCCGCTGCCCCACGACCTCCGCGCGCACGCCGACCGCCGCGTCGGGCGAGGTCGCGTCCGTGATCACGAGCACGCCGCCCGCGGGGTCGAAGTCGGTCCGGAGCACGTCCACGTCCGTCGCCTGCAGCGCGCGCACGAACACGGTGTGCGGCACGGTCACGGGCCGGCCGTCGGACTCCGGGGCGCCGCGCACCTCGACCCGCACCACGCCCGTCGCGGTGGTCCGCCCGTCCGTCACCGTGTACTCCAGCAGGTGCGTGCCGACCTGCCCGCCCTGCAGCCGGAAGGTGCCGGCCTCGAGGTCCGGCGTGATCTGCACCCCGGCCCGCGCGGGCACGGCCGCCAGCCGGATGGCCCCGCTCCCGCCGCGCGCGTGCGTCAGCGGCTCCACGGTGAGCTCGCGGCCGACGGCCGCCTGCACGACGAAGCCCTCGGCCACGAGCGGCACGTCCCCGGCGCGGCGCACGGTGACGACCAGCTCGCCCGATCCCTCCTCGCGCCCGTCGGACACCTGCAGCGCGACGGATCGCGTGTCGCCGCCTGCGCCCGCGTCCGTGTAGACGACGCGGCCCTCGGGCTTCCAGCTGACGGCGTCGGGCGCGGCGACGCTCGCGCGCGTGAGGTACACGGGATCCCCGTCGGGGTCGTACCAGCCGCCCAGCACGTCGGTCTGCAGCCGGTCGCCCTCCGCCACCGTGCCCGTCGCGGGCCGCGCCTGCACGGGCGGCGCGTTCTCGTCCGCTGCGCGCACGGCGACGCGCACGTCCGCCGTCGCGGTGCCGCCCCGCCCGTCGCTCACGACGTAGGAGAACCGCACCGTGCCGGACGCGCCCGCGGCGAGCGCCAGCTGGAGGCCCTGGCCGTCGTCCACGATGTCGAGCGCGCCGACCTCGGCGTCCACGGGCGTGACAGAGTCGATCACGAGCACGTCGCCGTTGGGGTCGTGGTCGTTGAGGAGCACGGGCAGCGCGGTCGTGCGGCCGGGCCGGGCGCCGAGGTCGTCGTCGACCGCGACGGGCGGCTGCTGCACGCGATCGGCCTCTGGCGGGGTGTCGGCGGTGTTCTGCTCGACGACGGTGTCGGAGCGGTCGCGGTCGATGAGGTCCGACCAGTTGTCGATGAGGCCCGCGTCGCGCTGCACGGCCCACGCCGCGCCGCCGCTCGTGTCGTTGAGCACCACGTGCGATCCGTCGACGACGAAGCGGAGGGACGCCTGCGCGGGCATGGCGCCGAGGCCGCCGGTGGCGCCCGCGGCCGTGCGGAGCGCGTCCCGGTCGCCCCCGCCCGAGATCTCCGCGGGCGCGAGGCAGCGCTGCC
>NZ_QWGT01000179.1 GCF_003576405.1 Clavibacter lycopersici | reverse complement strand
GACGGATCCCTGGGGGTCGGCGCGATGCGCGCCCTGGCCTTCGCGTGCCATGCCGCGGCCCGCGATGCCGTGTCCCCGGAGGCGACGGCCGTCGCGCGAGCCGTCGGCCAGGCCGCGGCGGTGGCCCACATGGCCGGGCACAGCCGTGAGATCCCGCGCTACACGCGGAAGGCGCTGACGGGCGAGGCGCTCGTCGCGGAGCTGGAGTGGCAGCGGGAGCACGTGCCCGCGGGATTCGCCGCGTACGTCTTCGGCTGAGCCGCGCGGATCCGCAGCGGGGCCTTGCGCGCGGCCCCGGTGTCCGACACGGTGGACGCATGTCGTCGAGATGAGAGCCCGCCCACGCTCCCCCTCCATTTAGCGCCCGGCCACTCGGCCCGCCGCGCCTCGACGACAGGACCCCGCATGCCCGCTCACTCCGCGCCCGCCATCCGCCCGTACTCCCCCGCCGACGAGCCCGGCTGGATACGCTGCCGCGCGCTCTCCTTCCTCGGCTCGCAGTACTTCGACGACGTGCTGCCGCGCCGCCCGGATCCGGCCGAGCCGTCGGTCGCGCTCGTCGCCGAGGATCCGGGCGGCACGATCGTCGGGATCCTCGACATCGGCGTCGAGGGCAGCCTCGCCACCATCGACACCGTCGCGGTCCACCCCGACCACCAGGGCCGCCGCATCGCCACGACCCTGCTCGAGGCCGCGCTCCCGCTGCTCGCGGGCACCGGCGCGACGGAGCTCGACGCGTGGACCCGCGAGGATCCCGCCGCGAACGCCTGGTACCGCCGCGTCGGCTTCGTCGAGGGGACCCGCTACCTGCACGTCTTCGTGGTCGAGGGCGACGACACCACCGGATTCACCACGCCCGACGGCCTCGGCCGGCCCGTGCTCGCGTTCCTGCACGCGGCCGTGGAGCGCGAGGAGGAGATGCGCGCCCGGTACAGGCGCGTGCACGTCTGCCGGAGGTACGTGCAGCCGCTGGGCGGGTGATCCGGGCGGCTAGCGCGAGCGCCGCAGGGCGACGACGAACAGCGCGCACAGGACCGCGGACAGGGCGGCGCTGACGAACATCACGACGCCGAGGGCCCGGATGCCGTCGGAGGCGTCCGTCAGCGTGGAGGCCAGGACGCCGACCACCGCCTGGCCGACAGCGAGGACGGCGTACACGCCGACGAGGACCCGGCGGGTCATGCGGATCCGGGCGGCGTCGACGGGATCGGTCACGTCGCGGGCTCCGCGGCGAGGATCGCGCCGACCCGCGCGAACGCGGCGACCTGGTGCGCCTGCCGCTCCGCCCGCACGGCCGGATCCCGGTGGAAGAGCGCCTGGCGACCGGGGTGGATGGTGCGCACCACCTCCACCCCGGGTCCCGGGAGCGCCGGGTCGAGCACGAGCGCCCGGTCCCAGATCCGCTCGGCGTCGCGGCCCTGGAGCAGCACGACCTCGAGGCTCGGGAGCAGTCGGATCAGCTCGACGAGCACCTGCGCGCCCGCCCGACCCTGCTCCGCGTTCGGGGCCGCGTTGATGTACCAGGGGTACGCGTTCCACGGCAGCACGTCGCGGTCGCGGATCCCGTGCTCGGCGAACAGGACCGCCTGGCGCTCGGCGGTCGGGTCGTCGTTCTCGACGCTGAGGAAGCCGGATCCGACGCCGACCTGCGTCGCCGGGCCGGGGTCGCGGAGGACGCTGAGGACTCGCGCGTCGACGCCGCCATGGTGCGGGGCGATGCCCGGCGCCCACCCCCGGCCGTCGCGATCGCGGATCGCAGCGACGAACGCGGCGATCGGCGCCATGTGCGGAGCGGTCGCGGCCTCGCACTCCTGGGCGGTGCGGAAGGCGGCGTCGGCCATGCGTCGGGTCATGCCTCGACCGTACGGGAGCGCTCCGCCCGCGGGTGCGGGCGAAGCGGAGCGGGCGTGCGCACGGCCGCGCGAGGTCGGGGGATGGGGCCCCGCGCGACCGCTGCGCGTCACGCCACGGGATGGACGGGCGCGACCGGCACGGGGTGCTGGGGTGCCCCGAACATGCGGCCCGTCATCACCACGGGCGAGATCTCCACGCGGTGCGACCGGCCGAGGTCGGTCGACGCGGGGGCGATGCGCGGGGCGGCGGGCGCCCCGTCCGGCACGAGCCGCGCGACGCCGCGCACGACGACGCTCCACGTCTCGATCGGGCCGGGCTCGTCGACCTCGAACACGACGTCCTGGCCACGGTCGAAGGCGGCCTGCTTCGTGCCGCCCGAGTTGCGGATCCGGATGGCGCCGTCGACGATCGCGTAGTCCACCGGGAACAGCTCGATGCGGCCGTCGGCGACGAAGGCCAGACGCCCCACGGACCGCTGGCGGAGGAGCGCCAGGCACTGCTCCGGGGTCAGGTACTCGGTGAAGCCCTCGCGGGTCATGAGAGCCCCGCTCGGACGGGCGCGGTCGGGTGGACGACGACCACGGGCAGCGGCGCCATCGCGACGAGCGTCGCGCTCACCGACCCGAGGAGCCGCCTGACCAGCGATCCGTGGCTGTGGCTGCCCACGACGAGCATGCGCGCGCCGACGCTCTCGCGGACGAGGGCGAAGTACGGGTGACCCGCGACGGCACGGCGCTCCACCGGCACGTCGGGCGTCTCGTCGGACGCCTCGACGATCGCGTCCTCGAGGAGGTCGCGGTGCTGCGTGCGGACGATCTCGCGCAGCTCGTCGGCGGGCACGTAGATCCGGTCCCGCACGTACGGCTCGGTCCAGACGTGGACGGCGGCGACGCCGACCCGATCGCGCTCGGCCTCGTGCTCGCCGAAGCGGAGGGCGGCGTGGGAGGAGCGGGTGCCGTCGACGCCGACGACGATGCCGCCCACGGTGGCGTCGGACGGATCCCAGTCGGCGGGGATCACCGCGACCGCGCGGCACGACCGGGTGGCGAGGCGCTCCCCGATGGGCATGCGGCGGCGGAGGCGCGAGCGGCTGACGCCGGCCCCGCCGACCACGACGAGCGTGTCGGGCGACGACCAGCGGGAGAGCACGTCCTCGGGGGATCCCGTGAGGGCCTCCCCGCGGATCCGGACCTCGGGGTGCTCCCGCGCCGCCCGGCCGACCCGCTCCTCGACCGCCGCGCGGGCGGCCTGCACGCCGGGTGCGGCGCCGGGATGCCGGACGTCCGCGCGCGTGCGCTCGACGGCCGTCACGACGACGATCTCGCCGGTCGCGCCGCCGTCCTCCTCCTCCCGGGCGACGGCCCACGCGAGGGCCGCCTCCGATGCGCGGCTGCCGTCCCAGCCCACGATCGCCATGCGCGTCATCGGGTGTCCCTTCGTCGGTGGATCAGGCCCTCCGGCCTCACCGCAAGGCTGCGTCCGCGATCCCGCGCCGCACAGTGCCCTTGGTCCCGTGGGGACCTTCGGCCCTGCCGCGCGCACCCGCGCGCTGGGTACCGTCGCGCATGACCTCCCATCAGGACTCCACCGCCCCGCGCGACGCGCGACCCCTCCTCGTCGGCTTCGACGGATCCCCCGCCGCGCTGGTGGCGCTCGACCGCGCCATCGTGATGGCCCGGGCCCTCGACGCCCCGCTGCGGCTCGTCGCCGCGTGGCAGCTCCCCGTGCAGTACAGCGGCTTCGGCATCGTCGACTGGTCGCCGGAGGAGTTCGCGCGCGCCATGGTCGACGACGCCGTCCGCTCCCGCTTCGGCTCGCACGTGCCCGCGTGGTTCACGACCGAGCTGCACCAGGGCGGCGCGGCGAGCGTGCTGATCCGCCTCAGCCGCGAGGCGCAGATGCTCGTCGTCGGCAGCCGCGGGCACGGCGGGTTCGTCGGCCTGCTGCTCGGATCCGTGAGCGCCGCCTGCGCGGAGCACGCCAGGTGCCCGGTGCTGGTGATGCACGACGAGCCCCGCGCCACCCCGATCCCGGCGCCGCCCCGCGTCGCGGCGGTCGTCGCATGAGCCTCGCGCCGGGCGTCGTGCCCACGGACGGGCCGCCCGTCACGACGGCCGCGATCACGACGCTCGAGGGAGCGCTCGTCGAGCAGGTCGGCACCAGCCCCGACGGCGAGCGCTCCGTGATGCACGCCTCCAGCCCGCACGCGGCCGACTGGGGGCGAGCGCTGTCGGGTGCGCTGGAGCTCCTCACGGCGAAGGTCGCGCTGCGCGACGGCGTCGAGGAGGCGCACGCGCTCGTGGGGCGCACGGTGACGCTGCGGGTGGATCCCGCGGGGCCCGGCGTGCGGATCGTCCTCACGCTGGTGCCCGTGCACGCGGCCGACGCGGTGCCGGATCCCGAGCCGGAGCTCGACCTCGGGATCGGCTGAGCGGGTCCGCGGGTCCACGGCTCCGCGGGTCCTCCACCGTGGCCCGCCGGTGTGCCGGTGGTGGGCACGCACCGCATCGACGCTGATGCAGCACGCACCGGACCGTCCCATCGGACGGCGACGGGCGACAGGGACCAAGGTCCCGCGGGACCTCGGCCCTGAGAGCGCGCCGGCCGCTCAGGCGCCGACCCACGCGGGCGCGTCCGAGGCCCGGCTGCCGTCGCCGAGGGCCTCGGCGCCGGCGCTCACCGGATCCTCGTGCTCGACGCGCGGCGCGTGCATCACGAGCACGGGGCACTCGGCCCGCTCGGCGCACGCGGCGCTGACGGATCCGAGCAGCAGGCCCGCGAATCCGCCGTGCCCGCGGCTGCCGACGACGAGCATCTGCGCGTCGCGGCTCTCGGCGATGAGCACGCGCGCGGGGAGGCCCTCGACGGCCGCAGCGGTGATCCACGTCGGCGGCTCCGCGCCGAACCGCGCCGCGAGGGTGTCCTCGAGGAGCCTGCGGGCGTCGGCGCCGGGATCCCCGGAGAGCGGGAACCGGCCGGAGGACACCGGGTGGTGCCAGGCCGCGACGACCCGCACGGTGGCCCCGAGCGACCCCGCGATGAGGAGCGCGCGGTCCAGGGCCGACCCGGACGCGGGCGATCCGTCGAAGCCGACGACGAGGGGGCGCGTGTCCTTCTCGGGGAGCTCCGGGCGGGCCGCCTCGGCCTGCGCCCGCTCCTCCTCGAGCCGGCCGCGTACGCGGTGCACGACGAGGTTGCGCAGGTACTCGTGGATCGTGATCCCCGGGGCCACGATCGCGTCGTACGACTCGGCGGCGAGCCGCGCCAGGTGCTCGCGGGTGCTCGACGCGGCGTGGTGCTCGAGGGCGGTCGCCGACGCCGCGATGACGGCGATGCGCTCGCGCTCCGGGGAGACGCGCGAGGAGGCGGGGGTGCGAGCGGACATGGGTTCTCCTGACGGACGGGCCGCCGATGCGGCGATGTCACCAGGCTCGCCCCCGGCGGGCGTCCGGCGTAGGGGCGGAGGTCCCGGCGCGCGGCGGTCGGCCGCGGTCACGCCCGCGGGTCCCGGGTGCGCGGCACGACGAGGATCGGGCAGCGCGCGTGGCGCACGCAGCGCTCGCTCACCGACCCGAGCACCATCCCGGCGAACCCGCCGAGCCCGCGCGAGCCGACCACGAGCATCCGCGCGTCGTGCGACAGGGCGATGAGGGTCTCCGCGGGCTGGCTGAGCACGCTCCGGAGGTGGACGTCGAGCTCCGGGTGGCGGCGGATCCGGGACGCCGTGTCCGCTCGCAGCCGCTCCTCGACCGTCTCGCCGATCTCCGCGAACGACGCCGCGTAGCCGTCGTGGAACACGGCCCCGGGCGGCGCCGTGTCGATGGACCACGTGCGCACGACCGCCACCGGCGCGCCGAGCACGGCGGCCAGCTCGAGCGCCTGGTCGAGCGCGGCCTGCGCCTCGGCGGATCCGTCGTGGCCGACCACGACGCTCCCGGCGGGGAGCGCGGGCTGCGTCGCGGGGTGCGGATCCGCCGCGGGG
>NZ_QWGT01000178.1 GCF_003576405.1 Clavibacter lycopersici | reverse complement strand
GCTCGGCCCGCGGCACGCTCGCCCGCGCGGGCCTCGGCCTGGTCGTCCCGCTCCTGGTCGTGGGGCTCTGGGCCGTGGTCACCGCGACGGGCGCGGTCCCGGCGCACCTGCTGCCCGCGCCGCTCGACGTCGTGCGCGCCGGGGTCCAGCTCGCCGAGCAGGGGATCCTCGGGCAGTACGTCGCCATCTCGCTCCAGCGCGTGCTGCTCGGCTTCGCCCTCGGCGCCACGGTCGGCCTCGTGCTGGGCGCGGTGGTGGGGCTCTCGCGCATCGGCAGACTCCTCCTCGCGCCGACCGCGGGCGCGTTCCGCACCGTGCCGTCGCTCGCGTGGGTGCCGCTGCTCCTGCTCTGGATGGGGATCAACGAGGACTCCAAGGTCACGCTCGTGGCCATCGGCGCCCTGTTCCCCGTGTACACGACGGTCGCGGGGGCGCTCCGGCACGTGGACCCGCACCTCGTGGAGGTGGGGCGTGCGTTCGGGTTGACGCGGATCCCGCTGCTCGTCACCGTCCAGCTCCCCGCCGTGCTGCCGGCCGTCGTCTCGGGGCTCCGGCTCGCGCTCGCGCAGTCGTGGCTGTTCCTCGTCGCCGCCGAGCTGCTCGCGGCGTCCATGGGGCTCGGCTACCTGCTCACGGAGTCGTCGGCCAACGGGCGCGTGGACCGGGTGCTCCTCGCGATCGTGCTGCTCGCCGTGCTGGGCGCCGTCACGGACGCGGTCGTGGGCCTCGTCGAGCGCGTGCTCGTGCGCCGCTGGGGCTGACGCGCGGCGGCTCCGTGTCGCCGCGTGACATCCCGGTTCCGGATCGAGGGCTGGCCGCACGTAGCGTCGGCGCATGACCTCCCCGCGCACCGAGCAGGCCGAGACCGCATCCGACGCCGAGCAGGCGCTGTTCCCGCCGCCCGCCGCGCTCGCCGCCGCCGCCAACGTGCAGGCCGAGGCGTTCGCGCGCGCCGAGGCGGATCCCGTCGCGTTCTGGGAGGAGGCCGCCCGCCGCCTCGACTGGGAGACGCCGTGGGAGACCGCCCACACGTGGACCCCGCCGGTCGCCGACGACGGCACCCCGCAGGTCCCCGCCGCGACCTGGTTCGCGGGCGGCCGCCTCAACGTCGCCGCCAACTGCGTCGACCGGCACGTCGCCGCGGGCAGGGCCGAGAAGGTCGCGCTGCACTTCGAGGGCGAGCCCGGCGACCGCCGCACGGTCACCTACCGGGACCTGCTCGAGGAGGTCTCCCGCGCCGCCAACGCCCTCACCGCGCTCGGCATCGGACCCGGCGATCGCGTCGTGATCTACCTGCCCGTGCTCGTCGAGACGATCGTCGCGACGCTCGCGGTCGCCCGCATCGGCGCCGTGCACTCGCTCGTCTTCGGCGGCTTCTCCGCGGAGGCGCTGCGCTTCCGGGTGGAGGACACGGGCGCGAAGCTCCTCATCACGAGCGACGGGCAGAACCGCCGCGGGACCGCCGTAGCCACCAAGCCGCAGGCCGACGAGGCCGTCGCCGGCGTGGCGTCGATCGAGCACGTGCTGGTCGTCCGCCGCACCGGGCAGGACGTGCCGTGGACCCCGGGCCGCGACGTGTGGTGGCACGACGCCGTGGGATCCGCCTCGCCCGAGCACGCACCGGAGGCCTTCGACGCCGAGCACCCGCTCTTCATCATCTACACGTCCGGCACCACGGGCCGTCCCAAGGGCCTCGTGCACACCTCGGGCGGGTACCTGACGCACGCGTCCTGGGCGCACTGGGCCCACTTCGACGCGAAGCCGGACGACGTGCACTGGTGCACGGCCGACCTCGCGTGGGTCACCGCCCACACCTACGAGATCTACGGGCCGCTCTCCAACGGGCTCACGCAGGTGATCTACGAGGGCACGCCCGACACGCCCCACCGCGGGCGGCACCTCGAGATCATCGAGCGGTACGGGGTCACGACGTACTACACGGCGCCCACGCTCGTCCGCTCGCTCATGAGCTGGTTCCCCGACGGGCTCACTGGGCACGACCTCTCGAGCATCCGCCTGCTGGGATCGGTCGGCGAGGCCATCAACCCGGCCGCGTGGCGCTGGTTCCACCGCGAGGTCGGCGGGGGATCCGCGCCCGTCGTCGACACATGGTGGCAGTCCGAGACGGGGGCCGCCGTCATCGCGCCGCTGCCGGGCGTCTCGACCCTGAAGCCCGGGAGCGCCGGCCGCGCCCTGCCCGGTTTCCGCGTCGCGGTCGTCGACGACGCGGGTGAGGAGGTCGCGCCGGGGGAGGGCGGGCTGCTCGTGATCCAGCGCCCCTGGCCCGGCATGGCCCGCACGGTGTGGGGCGATCCGGGGAGGTACCGCAGCGCCTACTGGGAGCGCTTCGCCGACCGGGGCTGGTTCCTCGCGGGCGACGGCGCGCGCCGCGACGCCGACGGAGACGTGTCGCTCCAGGGCCGCATCGACGAGGTCGTCAACGTGTCCGGGCACCGTCTTTCCACCATCGAGATCGAGTCGGCGCTCGTCGCGCACCCGCGCGTCGGCGAGGCGGGCGTCACGGGCGTCGCCGACGAGCTCACCGGCCAGCGCGTGGTCGCGTTCGTCGTGCCGCGCGGCGACGACCGCCCCGCGGACGACGACGCGGCAGGCTGGGCGGCGCTCGCCGCGGAACTGGGGCCCGTGCTCACGGCCCACGTCGCCCGGGCGATCGGGCCGGTCGCCAAGCCCCGCCGCATCGTCGCGGTGCCGGACGTGCCGAAGACGCGCTCGGGCAAGATCATGCGGCGTCTCCTCGCCGACCTCGTGGAGGGCCGCACCCTCGGCGACGCCACGAGCCTGCAGGACGCCGCCGTGCTCGGGCGGATCCGCGCGGTGCTCGACGCGGGGGGCCGCGGCACCCGCTAGAGTGCTCCCGGAACAGACCACCTTTAACATCCGTCCCGAGAGGCGGGGAAGGAGGTCGGATTGCCTCAGCGCATCGTGCTGCAGCCCTCTGACATCACCCGTGCGCTCACGCGCATCGCCCACGAGATCCTCGAGTCGAACCGCGGTCCCCACGACCTGCTGCTCCTCGGCATCCCGACCCGCGGCACCGTCCTCGCCGAGCGCATCGGCCGGATCATCGCCCGCCTCGAGCCCGAGGCCCCCGCCGACCTGGTGGGCTCGCTCGACGTCACGATGTACCGCGACGACCTGCAGCGGAACCCCACCCGCGCGCCCGCGCCCACGCTGCTGCCCGCCGGCGGCGTCGACGGCCGCACGGTCGTGCTCGTCGACGACGTGCTCTTCTCCGGCCGCACCGTGCGCGCCGCCCTCGACGCCATAGGCGACCTCGGCCGCCCGACCGCCGTGCGGCTCGCCGCGCTGGTCGACCGCGGCCACCGCGAGCTCCCCATCCGCGCCGACTTCGTGGGCAAGAACCTGCCCTCGAGCCTCGCCGAGAGGATCTTCGTCCGGCTCGACGAGACCGACGGCGAGGACTCGGTGAGCATCGCCGGCCCGGACGACGAGCCCGCGTCCGCCGTCGCGGGCGAGGGGGTGGCCCGATGAGGCACCTGCTCTCCACGCGCGACCTGTCCCGGGACGAGGCGGTGCGCATCCTCGACGTCGCCGAGGACATGGCCGACGTCGGCACGCGCGAGATCAAGAAGACCCCCGCGCTCCGCGGACGCACGGTCGTCAACCTCTTCTTCGAGGACTCGACCCGCACCCGCATCTCCTTCGAGGCGGCGGCCAAGCGCCTGTCGGCGGACGTCATCAACTTCAGCGCCAAGGGGTCGAGCGTCTCCAAGGGCGAGAGCCTCAAGGACACCGCGCAGACCCTGCAGGCCATGGGCGCCGACGGCGTGGTCGTCCGGCACCCGTCCTCGGGCGCGCCGCACACGCTCGCCGGAAGCGGCTGGATCGACGCCGGCATCGTCAACGCGGGCGACGGCACGCACGAGCACCCGACGCAGGCGCTGCTCGACGCGTTCACGATCCGCCGCCGGCTGCACGGATCCGCCGCGCGCGGGAAGGGCCTCGACGGCACGCGCGTCGTCATCGTCGGCGACGTGCTGCACTCCCGCGTCGCCCGGTCGAACGCGTGGCTGCTCACGACGCTCGGCGCCGAGGTCACGCTCGTCGCACCGCCCACGCTCGTGCCGGTGGGGGTCGGATCCTGGCCCGTCACCGTCCGCTACGACCTCGACGCGGCGCTCGTGGAGGGGAAGCCCGACGCCGTGATGATGCTCCGGATCCAGGCCGAGCGCATGCGCGCCGCCTTCTTCCCGAACCCGCGCGAGTACGCGCGCATCTGGGGGCTGGACGACGCGCGCCTCGCGCTCCTCGGGCCCGATACGATCGTCATGCACCCGGGGCCCATGAACCGCGGGCTCGAGATATCCGCCGCCGCCGCCGACTCGGAGAGGTCCACGGTGCGCGAGCAGGTCGCCAACGGCGTCTCGGTGCGCATGGCCGTCCTCTACCTCCTGCTGTCCGGCGACGGGAAGGCCGACCGATGACCCAGAACGCGATGAACCCCACCGACAACCACCTGATCCGCGGCGCCACGCTTCCCGCGGGCGAGCGCGCCGACATCCTCGTCGCCGACGGGCTGATCCGGGAGATCGGCCCCGACCTCGCCGCGCCCGACGGCGCGCACGTCATCGAGGCCGACGGCCTCGTCGCGCTCCCCGGCCTCGTCGACCTGCACGTGCACCTCCGCGAGCCCGGCTACGAGCAGAGCGAGACCGTGCTCACGGGATCCCGCGCGGCGGCACTCGGCGGCTTCACCGCGGTCTTCGCGATGGCGAACACCATGCCCGTGCAGGACACCGCGGGCGTCGTCGAGCAGGTCAAGGCGCTCGGCGACGCTGCCGGGTACGCGACCGTGCGGCCCATCGGCGCCGTCTCGGTCGGCCTCGCGGGGGAGTCGATGGCGGAGATCGGCGCCATGGCCTCCAGCCGTGCCGCCGTCCGCGTGTTCTCCGACGACGGCAAGTGCGTCTCCGACCCGCTCCTCATGCGACGCGCGCTCGAGTACGTGAAGGCGTTCGACGGCGTCATCGCGCAGCACGCGCAGGACCCGCGCCTCACCGAGGGCGCCACCATGAACGAGGGCGCGCTGTCCGGCGAGCTCGGCATCACGGGCTGGCCCGCGGTCGCGGAGGAGTCGATCATCGCGCGCGACGTGCTGCTGGCCGAGCACGTCGGATCCCGCCTCCACGTCTGCCACGTCTCCACCGCCGGATCCGTCGACGTGATCCGCTGGGCCAAGGCCCGCGGCGTCGACGTCACCGCCGAGGTCACGCCGCACCACCTGCTCCTCACCGAGGACCTGGTCGCCGGCTACGACGCGCGCTACAAGGTGAACCCGCCGCTGCGCCGCCGCGAGGACGTCGAGGCGCTCCGCCAGGCCCTCGCAGACGGCACGATCGACGTCGTCGCGACCGACCACGCGCCGCACCCGACCGAGGCGAAGGACTGCGAGTGGGACGCGGCCGCGTTCGGCATGGTCGGCCTCGAGTCGGCGCTGTCCGTGGTGCAGCTCGCCATGGTCGACACGGGCCTCCTCGACTGGCAGGGCGTCGCCCGGGTCATGTCGCACGCCCCCGCGCGCATCGGCCGGCTCGCCGAGCACGGGCACGCGCTCGCGGGCGGATCCCCGGCCGACATCACGCTCTACGATCCGACCGCCTCGCGCGTCTTCGGCCGCGACGACCTCGGCGGGCTGAGCGGCAACTCGCCCTACCTCGAGATGACGCTGCCCGGCCGCGTCGTCGCGACCTTCCACCGCGGCTACCCGACCGTGCTCGACGGCGCGCTCGTCGACCGCGAGACCGTCGCCCGCGCCGCGGTCGTCCGCGACCGGGCCGACGCCGACGCGCGCGACGCCGCTGCCTCGGC
>NZ_QWGT01000177.1 GCF_003576405.1 Clavibacter lycopersici | reverse complement strand
GCCGGCGAGGGCGAGGCTCGACAGCGCGAGCGCGCTGAGCGCGGGGGCGGCGACGCTGCCGGCCACCGGCACGAGGGCCGGGGCCTGGCCGCCGATGCGGAGGGTCGACCAGTCCTGCGACCAGCCGAGGAAGGTGGCGGCGCTCGTCGCGAGGACCAGCAGGAGGGCGAGGGACTTCGTGCGGCGGGTGACGCGCATCAGCGCACGCGCCGCATGGCCTCGGCCACGGCCACGGCGCGCAGCGGAGCCGCCGCCTTGTTCTGCGACTCGAGGTACTCGGCGTCGGGGTCGGAGTCGGCGACCATGCCGCCGCCGGCCTGCACGTGCGCGACGCCGTCGACGATGGTGGCCGTGCGGATCGCGATGGCGAGGTCGGCGTCTCCCGCGAAGTCGAAGTAGCCGACCACTCCCCCGTAGACGCCGCGCTGGGCGGGCTCGAGCTCGTCGATGATCTGCAGGGCGCGCGGCTTCGGCGCGCCCGAGAGCGTGCCGGCCGGGAAGGTGGCGCGGAACACGTCGATGCTCGAGACGCCGGGCCGGAGCGTGCCCTCGACGGAGCTCACCAGGTGCATGATGTGGCTGAACCGCTCGACGCGCATGAACTCGGTGACCTCGACGGATCCCGGGGCGCACGCCTTCAGCATGTCGTTGCGCGCGAGGTCCACCAGCATGAGGTGCTCGGCGCGCTCCTTCGGGTCGGCGAGGAGCGACTCCTCGTGGGCGACGTCCTCCTCCACGGTCGCGCCGCGCGGACGGGATCCCGCGATGGGGTGCATGTAGACGTGGTCGTCGGTGACGGTGACGAGCGCCTCGGGCGACGAACCCACGATCGAGTAGGGCTTCCCGTCCGCGTCCTCGAGCGTGAGCAGGTACATGTACGGGCTGGGGTTGAGCACGCGCAGGATGCGGTAGACGTCGAGCGGGTCGGCCGTGGTGGGCTGGTCGAAGCGCTGCGAGACGACGACCTGGAACACGTCGCCCTCGTGGATGTGGTGCTTGCTGCGCGCGATGGCCTCGTGGAAGTCGGCGGGCTCCGTGCGGAGCGTCGGCGACGGCTGGGCCTGCAGGTCGACCTCGGCGAGGAAGGTCTCCGACGGGCGGGCGAGGTCGGCCTGCATGCGGTCGAGGCGCGCCTGCGCGTCCGCCCACATGGCGTCCTGGTCGTCGACGCCGTCGTTGAGGGCGGTCGCGACGAGCGTGACGGTGCCGCGGCGGTGATCCAGCACCGCGAGCTCGGAGACGAAGCTGAGCGCCTGGCCGGGCACGGGGACCTCGGCCGGCGGACGGTCGGGCAGGCGCTCGATCTGGCGCACGGCCTCCCAGCCGATGAAGCCGACGAGTCCGCCCGTGAGCGGCGGCAGGCCGGGGATCCGCGGCGTCTCCCAGCGGGCGTAGAGCGCGGCGAGGGCTGCGAGCGGGCCGTCGGGCGCGTCGTCGCCGAGGGCGCGGCGCGCGTCCATGCCGTAGTCGAGCCAGCGCGCGGAGTCGCCCTGCTGGGTGAGGACGCCGAAGGACGAGACGCCCACGAAGGAGAAGCGCGTCCAGATGCCGCCCTGGCCCGCGGACTCGAGGAGGAAGGTGCCGGGTCGGCCGGCGGTGAGCTTGCGGTGCACGCCCACCGGGGTCTCGCCGTCCGCGAAGACCTCGCGGAGGACGGGGATCACCCGGTGGTCCGCGGCGAGGGCCTCGAAGCCCTCGCGCGTGGTGGTGCCGGGTGCGGGGACGGACGGCGCGGCAGGGCGCGGGGTCTCGCTCATTCGATGGGCCCTTCGTCGGCGGCGGGGCGCGCTCCCGTGACGGGGTGGAGGTGATCCGCGTCGAAGCAGGTGCGCGTGCCCGTGTGGCAGGCCACTCCTACCTGGTCGACCTGGACGAGGACCGTGTCGCCGTCGCAGTCGAGCGCCGCGTCGCGCACGTACTGGCCGTGACCGGACGTGTCGCCCTTCCGCCAGTACTCGCTCCGGGAGCGGGACCAGAAGGTGACGCGGCCCGTGGTGAGCGTGCGGCGCAGGGCCTCGCGGTCCATGTAGCCGAGCATGAGGACCTCGCGCGTGTCGTGCTGCTGGATCACGGCGGGCAGGAGCCCGTCGTCGGCGAAGGCCGCGCGCGCGAGGATGCCCTCGACGTCGGGGGCCGTGGTCTCGGATGACGCGGGGAAGCCGTCGGTCATCGCCGCACCACCTGACCGGCGTCCGCGAGGGCGCCCTTGACGTCGCCGATCGTGAACCGGCGGGAGTGGAAGACGCTCGCCGCGAGCACGGCGTCGGCGCCGGCCTCGATCGCGGGCGCGAAGTGCTCGAGCTCGCCCGCGCCGCCCGAGGCGATGACGGGGACGCGGCTCGCGGCCCGCATCGCGGACACGAGCTCGAGGTCGAAGCCGTCGCGCGTGCCGTCCGCGTCGATCGAGTTGACCAGCAGCTCGCCCGCGCCGCGCTCGACCGCCTCGCGCGCCCAGGCGATCGCGTCGATGGTCGTGCGGGTGCGGCCGCCGTGCGTGGTGACGATGAAGCCGGACTCGGTGTCGCCGCGCGTCACGTCGAGCGAGAGCACGCACACCTGGGCGCCGAACCGGTCGGCGATCTCGCCCACGAGGTCCGGACGGGCGATGGCCGCGCTGTTCACGCCGATCTTGTCGGCGCCGCTCGCGAGGAGGCGCGCCACGTCGTCGGCGCTGCGCACTCCCCCGCCGACCGTGAGCGGGATGAAGACCTGCTCGGCGGTCGCGCTCACGACGTCGTACATGGTCGAGCGGTCCTCGACCGTCGCCGTGACGTCGAGGAAGGTCAGCTCGTCGGCGCCCTGCTCGTAGTAGAGGCGGGCGAGCTCGACGGGATCGCCCGCGTCCTGCAGGTCGAGGAAGTTGACGCCCTTGACGACGCGGCCCGCGGCCACGTCGAGGCACGGGATGACGCGGACGGCGAGCTGCGCCGCGGGCTCGGAGGGCACGGTGGCGGGCACGGTCAGATCCGGGCGGCGTGGATGGGGCTGACCAGGATGGCGCGCGCGCCGACCTCGTGCAGGCGGTCCATGATCTGGTTCGTGTCGTCGCGCGGCACCATCGAGCGCACGGCGACCCAGGCGGGATCCTGCAGCGGCGAGATGGTGGGCGACTCGATGCCGGGCGTGATGGCGGTCGCGGCGTCGAGCAGCTCGAGCGGCACGTCGTAGTCCATGAGCACGTAGCGGCGGGCGACGAGCACGCCCTCGAGGCGGCGGAGCAGCGTGGCCGCGCCCGGCTTCTCCTCGGCCCCGGAGATGAGGACGGCGGTCGAGCGGAGGATCACGGGGCCGAAGATCTCGAGCCCGGCCTTCCGCAGCGTGGTGCCGGTCTCCACCACGTCGGCGATCGCGTCGGCGACGCCGAGCTGGATGGCGGACTCGACAGCGCCGTCGAGGCGGATGAGCTGCGCCTCGACGCCGTGCTCGCGGAGGAAGCCGCCGACGAGGACGGGGTAGCTGGTCGCGATGCGGACGCCCGCGAGGTCCTCGAGCTCGGCATAGCGGCCGACGGGGCCGGCGAACCGGAACGTGGATCCCGCGAAGCCGAGCTCCGCGGTCTCCGACGCGTCGGACGCGGAGTCGATGAGGAGGTCGCGGCCGGTGATGCCGACGTCGAGCGCACCGGATCCGACGTAGGTCGCGATGTCGCGGGGGCGGAGGTAGAAGAACTCGACGTCGTTGCGCGCGTCGAGGACGTAGAGCTCCTTGGGGTCGCGACGGCCGGCGTACCCGGCCTCGGCGAGCATCTGGGCGGCGGTCTCGGCGAGCGAGCCCTTGTTGGGCACGGCGACACGGAGCATGGGGATCACTTCTTCCGGTGGAGGGGACGACTCAGGCGACGTGGGGCGCGTCACAGATGTCGGCCGACGTCCTCCAGGGTGAGGCCGCGCGCGATCATCATGACCTGCACGTGGTACAGCAGCTGCGAAATCTCCTCGGCGGCGCGGTCGTCGGACTCGTGCTCGGCCGCCATCCAGACCTCGGCGGCCTCCTCGACGACCTTCTTGCCGATCGCGTGCACGCCGCCGTCGAGCTCGCGGACGGTGCCGGACCCCTCGGGCCGCTCGGCGGCGATGCGGGTGAGCTCGCCGAACAGGTCATCGAAGGTCTTCACGGGATCCAGGGTACAGCCGCGGGAGCGGCCCCCTGCACGACGACGGGAGGCCGGGAGCTCGATGCTCCCGGCCTCCCGGTGGTGGTGCTGGTGGTGCGGCGCGCCCGTTGCTAGCCGACGCCCTGCAGGTCGATCACGAAGATCAGCGTGCGGCCGGAGAGGCGGTGGCCGCCGCCCGCGGGGCCGTAGGCCAGCTCAGGCGGCACGACGAGCTGTCGGCGTCCGCCGACCTTCATGCCGGGGATGCCCTGCTGCCAGCCGGCGATGAGGCTCGTGAGGGGGAAGCGCACGGACTGGCCGCGGCTCCAGGAGGAGTCGAACTCCTCGCCGGACTCGAAGTCGACGCCGAGGTAGTGGACGTCGACCGTGTCGCCGGGCTGGGCCTCGGGGCCGTCGCCCACGGTGACGTCGGAGATGGTGAGCTCTGCGGGGGCCGGGCCGTCGACGGGCTCGACCTCGGGCTTGGTGATGTCGGTCATGGATCCAGTCAAGCAGATCCCCCCGGCGTCGCGGTCAGTGCGCGTGGGTGTGCGCCTCGGCGGCCCGGCGGAGCTCGGCGATGGAGGCCTCGGGGTCGCCGCCGCGGAAGACGCCGGATCCGGAGACGAACGTGTCGGCGCCCGCCTCGGCCGCGCGGCCGATGGTCTCGACGTCGATGCCGCCGTCCACCTGGAGCCACACGTCGTGGCCGGACTCGCGGAGGCGGGAGCGCAGGGCCCTGAGCTTCGGCATGGTCTCGGGCATGAAGGACTGGCCGCCGAAGCCGGGCTCGACCGTCATCACGAGCACCTGGTCGAACTCGTGCAGGAGGTCGAGGTAGTCGTCGACGGGGGTGCCGGGCTTGAGGGCGATGCCCGCGCGCGCGCCGATCTCCCGCAGTCGCCGCGCGAGCGCGACCGGCTCGCGCGTGGCCTCGGCGTGGAAGGTGACGCTCGCGGCGCCCGCCTCCGCGTAGCCGGGGGCCCAGCGGTCGACGTCGTCGATCATCAGGTGGATGTCGAGCGGCACGGGCGTGACCTGCTGCAGGCGCTCCACCATCGGCAGGCCGAACGTGAGGTTCGGGACGAAGTGGTTGTCCATGATGTCGACGTGCACGAGGTCGGCGGTGGCGAGGCGCTGGATCTCGCGCTCCAGGTTCGCGAAGTCGGCGGACAGGATGCTCGGTTCGATGCGGACGGGCATGCTCCCGACCCTACCGGCGGGTCAGCAGGGCGATGAACATCGCGTCCGTGCCGTGCCGGTGCGGCCAGAGCTGCACGCTGGATCCGCGGGTCGCGGCGTCGGGGTCGGCGTCCGGCAGCTCGAGGTCGCCGTCGGCCACCTCCTGCAGCACCGCGCCCGTGTCGAGCGCCGTGACGTCGGCGTGGCGCTGGAGCGCGGCCTGCACGATGGCGCGGGTCTCGGCGAGGTGCGGCGAGCACGTGACGTAGGCGAGGATGCCGCCGGGTGCCAGCGCGCCGATGGCGGCGTCGATGAGGCCCGCCTGCAGGGCGCCGAGGCCCGCGACGTCGCGCGGGGTCTTCCGCCAGCGCGCCTCGGGACGGCGGCGGAGGGCGCCGAGGCCGCTGCACGGCGCGTCGAGGAGGATCCGGTCGAACTCCCCCGGGTGGCTCTCCCCCACGGTCGTGCCGTCGAGCTCCCACACCTCGGTGTCGCCGGGGACGGCGCGGAGGGCGTCGCGGACGAGGCCGGCCCGCGCGGGGACGAGCTCGTTGGCGGTGAGGAGGGCGCCGGAGCGTCCGGCCTCGGCGGCGAGCAGCGCGGCCTTGCCGCCG
>NZ_QWGT01000176.1 GCF_003576405.1 Clavibacter lycopersici | reverse complement strand
GCCCACGCCCACGCCCACCTCCGGCGTGCCGACGTCCACCACGCCCCCCGGCGACGTGCCGCCCCCGGGCAGCCACCTCCCCCGCACGGGCGGCGACGGCGCCCGCCTCGTCATCGAGCTCGCCCTCGGCGCGGCGGCCCTCGCGGCCGGCGTCGTCGCGGTCATCGCCGTCCGCACCCGCCGCCGCCGCCGCTGATCACCGAGCACGACCGGACGCCCGCGCTCCCCGAGCGCGGGCGTCCGTGCGTGCGCACCGCCGTGGATGCCCGACGGACGCGCCGCCGACGCCCGCCGGACAGGCGGCGGATCCGGCCTCGGACGCCGAGGAGAAGCAGCTGTAGGGTCGGCGGGAGGGGCGACGACGCTCCGATCCACCAGTCGACGAGGACCACCATGACGACGACGAGCCGCCCCGCGCGAAGATCCTCCGCCGACCGGCCGCCCCGTCCCCGCCGCTCCCGCATGGCCCGCCGCGAGGCCGTGGCCGGCTACCTCTTCATCAGCCCGTGGATCATCGGGTTCCTCGTCTTCACGCTCGGCGCGATGGTCTACAGCCTCGTGGTGTCGTTCAGCGACTACAACCTGGCCACCGACGTGGCCACCCCGGTCGGCACCGCGAACTACGAGCGCCTGTTCACGGATCCGCGCGTGGCCCTGAGCCTCGGCAACACGCTCTTCTTTTGCGTCCTCGCGGTGCCGTTCGAGGTGTGCCTCGCGCTCCTGCTCGCGATCCTCCTGGCCCGCCTCGGCCGCGGCGCCGGCATCTTCCGCACCCTCTACTACCTGCCGAAGATGACGCCGACGGTCGCCACCGCGAGCGTCTTCCTGCTGCTGCTCAACGGCAACACGGGAGCGGTGAACGAGGGGCTCGAGGCGATCGGCATCGACGGCCCGCAGTGGCTCATCGACCCCGCGTGGGTGAAGCCGTCGATCGTGCTCATGACGCTGTGGGGCGTGAGCGGCACCATGGTGATCTTCCTCGCCGCCCTCAAGGACGTGCCCCGCGAGCTCTACGAGGTCTCGTCGCTCGACGGCGCAGGTCCCGTGCGGCAGTTCTTCGCGATCACCGTGCCCATGATCTCCGGCGCCATCTTCTTCAACGTGGTCGTGCTGACCATCGCCGCCCTGCAGGTCTTCGACCAGGCGTACCTGCTGTTCTGGCGCGACCAGACGAACGCGTCGCCCGACTCGTCGCTCTTCTACGGCGTCTACCTGTTCCAGCAGGCGTTCCGGTCGTTCGACTTCGGGTTCGCCGCGGCGATGGCCTGGCTGCTGTTCGTGATCGTGCTCGTCATCACGCTGATCCAGGTGAAGCTGAGCAACCGGTTCGTCTACTACGAGGGGGACCGCTGATGGCCGTCACCGACCGCACCCCGGACTCCGCCGCGACGGCCGCGCCCGCCGCCGCCACCGGGGATCCGCGCCTCGCCGCCGCCCTCACGCCGCTGCCGTCGCGGGATCCGCTCCCCCGCCGCACCGACCCCGACCGCGTCCGCCGCGTGCGCTCCCGCATCGGCCGCGCCCTCATCACGGCGCTGCTCGTCGGGTTCGCGCTCCTGTTCCTCTACCCGTTCGCGTGGCTGCTCGCCGCGAGCCTCAAGCCGCGCGGCGAGGTCTTCGACAACGCGCTGTGGCCGCGCACGTTCACGCCGCAGAACTACGTCGAGGTGTGGGAGCAGCTGCCGCTCCTCGGCTGGATGGGCAACAGCCTCGCCATCGCGCTGCTCTCCGCGGCGCTCGTGTCGATCTCGAGCGCGCTCGTGGCGTTCGGCTTCGCGTACTTCCGGTTCCCGGGGCGCAGGATCCTGTTCGGCCTGGTGCTCGCGACGATGATGCTGCCGGGCGCCGTGACGATGGTGCCGCAGTTCCTCATCTGGAAGAACCTGGGCCTCATCGGCACCTGGGTGCCGCTGTTCGGCATGAACCTGTTCGGATCCGCCTTCTACATCTTCCTGCAGCGCCAGTTCTTCCTCGGGTTGCCGCGGGAGCTGTTCGAGGCGGCGCGGCTCGACGGCGCCAGCTACTTCGGGATGTTCCGGCGGATCGCGCTGCCGCTGTCGATCCCGTCGTTCGTCATCATCTTCATCTTCGAGTTCCAGGCCAGCTGGAACAACCTGCAGGCGTCGCTCATCTACTTGAACGCCGGCAGCGTCGAGGGCTTCACGGTGCCGCTCGGACTCTCCTACGCGATGACCGCGTTCAGCCCGACGAACGGCGGGCAGGGCGACTACCAGCTCGTCATGGTCGCGGCGCTCCTCGTGACCCTGCCGATGCTCGTGCTCTTCGCGTTCGGCCAGCGCTACTTCGTGGAGGGCATCGCGACGCAGGGCCGCAAGGGCTGAGCCGGGCGGACCGGCGGGCACGGGGCGCACCGCCCTGTCAACCCTCCGACCCGGATCCGCCGCCACGTCTAACGTCGAAGGGTGAACGCGCACGAAGCCGACCTCCGGACCCTCTTCATCTCCCTCGCCGAGAGCCTCGCGGCATCCGACATCACGCAGGCGCTCGACGACCTCGTCACGGCGTGCGTCGACCACACCTCGGCGACCGAGGGCGGCATCGTGCTCGCCGACCGCGACGGCGTCCTGCACGTCGTGGCATCGACGAGCGAGCGGGCCGCCGAGGTCGAGGAGGCGCAGCTCGGCGCGCTCGAGGGGCCGTGCATGGACTGCGTGCGCACCGGCGAACCCGTCGAGGTGCCCGACCTCGCGACCGCGCCCCACGACTGGCCGGAGATCGCGCGCATCGCCGAGGACCGCGGCTTCCGCGCCGTGCACGCGACGCCCATGCGCCTGCGCGGCCGCACCCTCGGATCGCTGTGCCTGTTCGCGCCGACCCCTGGCGCTCTCTCGGACCGGGACGCCGCGCTCGTGCAGACGCTCGCCGACGCCGCCACCCTCAGCGTGCTGCAGCAGCACGCCATCGACCGCGGCCAGGCGGTCGCCGACCAGCTGCAGCAGGCGCTCGACAGCCGCGTCGTCATCGAGCAGGCCAAGGGCGCGCTCGCGCAGCGGATGGGCGTGAGCACCGACGAGGCGTTCGCGTACCTGCGTCGCCAGGCGCGCAGCAGCGGCCGGCGGATCCACGACGTCGCCGCCGAGATGGTCCAGCCCGACCGGCGGATGCGCGCCTGACCCGCGGGCCGGACCGTCGGGTCAGCTCCCGGTGTCGACGACCTTGAGGCCGACGACGCAGCCGACGAGGCCGAGCAGCAGCAGCACCTTGACGACGCTCGCGGGCTCCTCGCCCGTGACGATCGCGTAGGTGACGGTGAGCGCGGCGCCGATGCCGACCCACACGGCGTACGCGGTGCCCGTGCTGATCTCGCGCATCGCGTAGGCGAGCCCGACCATGCTCAGCACGACGGTGACGCCGAAGACGATCGACGGCCCGACCTTGGTGAAGCCGGCGGACTTCCCGAGGGCGGTGGCCCAGACGGCCTCGAGCACTCCGGACACGATGAGGACGATCCACGACATGGCTGCTTCTCCTGGCCAGTCTTGTCGCGTTCCGGGTACTGATCCCTCGTCCGGGAGCGCGGGAAGGCGCCCGGTCTCCACCGTAGCCGGGCGCCCTGATCACGCCATGTGCACGTCAGCGCCGGGTCAGCGGGCCGCCTGCTCGTAGGCCCGCATGGCCGCCGTCTGCGCGTCGGCGAGCGCCTGCTCCGGCGTCTTGTCGCCGAGGAGCGTCGACGCGACGGCGTTCTGCAGCTCGCTCTGGATCTGCTGCCCGGCCGGCGACCCGCCGATCGAGCGGCCGTTCGCCACCACGTCGTAGAACGTCGCGATCGCCTGGTCGATGCCGTCGTCGCCGCTCGGGACGACGTGGGCGTCGCGGATGGCCTGGTCGGCGGCCGGGGATCCGGTGAACAGGCCCGTGTTGATGCCGCCGTTCTCCGTCACGGTCGCGGCGCGCACGTCGCCCGCGGCCTCCCACGACTCCTGGCTGGTGAGGTCGAGCATCCACGCGCACGCGGCGTCCTTGTTCGCGGCGCCCGCGGGGATCACGAACGCGGATCCGCCGGCGACCGCGAACGGCTCGCCGTCCTGGTCGCGGAAGGGCACGGCCGAGATGTCGATGTCGTCGCGGTACGGCGCGACCACGTTGAGGTACCACTGGGCGTCGATCTGCGCTCCGACCTGATCCTTCACGAACTGGTTGCCGTCGCCGAAGGTGTCGAACGCGTCGGTGAAGCTCTTGCCCTTGGCGTAGCCGCCCTGCGCGTCGGACAGCTCCTTCAGGAACTCGAGGCCGGGCAGGTTGGCGTCGTCGTCGAGCGTGGGCTTGCCGTCGTCGTCGACGAGCTGGCCGCCGAAGCCGAGCATCCAGAGCGCGGCCTGGCTGGTGGGCACCGCGTCGAGGCCGAGCACGGACGGGTCGCCGCCGGACTCCCGGTATACCTCGCCGACCGCGTCGAGCAGCTCGTCGGGCTTCGAGGTGTCGAACTGGTCGCCCGAGACGCCGGCCGCGCCGAGCACGCGCTCGTTGAGGAGGATCGCCGGCGGCTGGAAGAACTGCGGCACGGCCCAGATGGCGTCGTCGTAGCGGATGTCGTTCGTGACGGACTCGTAGAAGCGCTCCTCCGGATCCACGTCGTGCACGGAGTAGCACTCGTCGAGCGGGAGGATGAGGTCCTGCGCCGCGTAGGTCGCCACGAACTGGCGGTCCATCTGGACGACGTCGGGCGTCTGGCCGCTCGCGACGCGGGTGGTGAACTTCTGCGCGTCGAACGCGGTGGAGTCGAGGTCGACCTCCACGTCGGAGAGCGCGTCGGCCGCGTGCGCGAGGCGGGCCTCGCCCACGTCGTCGGCGCCGTCGAAGGCCCAGGCCTCGAGCGTCCCCGTGGCCTCCGTGGTGAAGGAGGCGTCGGCCGCGCCGGTGCCGCCGGATCCGCATCCCGCGAGCAGCGTGGCCGTGGCGGCCGCCGCGATCACCGCGAGCGTCCTGTGTGTCCTGGTCATGGGGATCCCTCCGAGCGCACCGGGCCTCGTCGCCCGCTCCTCGAACGTACGCCGCTTCTCCTCCGGCGATCCGGGCGGGCCGTGGGCGCCGGGCGGGCCGCGAGGTCGGGCGCATCAGGCGAGCAGCAGCTCCACCATCGCGTCGCGCGCGCGGGCGCCCTCGGGGATGGGAATGAGCGCGTACACGTGCAGGAGGTTCGGCTCCACGTGGATCCGCACCGGGTGCCCGACCGCGGCCGCCTTCCGCTCGAAGGCGCGCGCGTCGGCGAAGAGGATGTCGTGCGTGCCCGTGAACACCGTGACGCGGCCTAGCCCCGCGAGCGATCCGTGCAGCGGGCTGACCCGCGGATCCTCCACCGGCAGGTCGCCGCGCCACGACTCCACGGCGGCGCGCATGCCGTCGACCGCGAGCCACGGGTCGGTCGGCTGGATGCGGGCGATGAGCGGATCCGTGAACGACAGGTCGAGCGCGGGCGAGATGAGCACGACGTCGCGCGGCGCGGGCACGCCCCGGTCGCGGAGCGCCATGGCGGTCGACAGCGCGATCTGACCGCCGGCCGAGTCGCCCATGAGGGTGACGTGCCCCGCGCCGACCTCGGCCACGAGCGCCTCCGCGAGATCCGCCGTGCGCGCGACGACCTCCGCAGCCGTGCCCGACGGGACCAGCGGGTAGATGGGCACGGTGACGACGGCTCCGGCGCGGCGGGCGAGGCCGGCGACGAGCCACCAGTGGAACGGGGTGATCTCGTGCACCCAGCCGCCGCCGTGCGCGTAGAGCACGCGTCGTCGGGAGGCGATGCCCGCGGGCGCGACCTCGTACACGTGCCACCCGTCCTGCACGCGAGCCGAGACGCGCACGCCGCGGAGCAGCGGCGGCGGGGCGAAGCCGCCCGGCCGGAGCACGCGCCGGGCGGCGCCGCGCATCGTGCGCGCGGGCGACGCGAACTCG
>NZ_QWGT01000175.1 GCF_003576405.1 Clavibacter lycopersici | reverse complement strand
CATCGCACCGCCGCGCCGCCCGTAGCCTGGGCGCATGCGGACCCGCCGGATCGTCGTCGCCGCGTCGGCCGCGCTCCTCGCCGCGGTCGGCGCTGCGCTCCTCGCGAGCGAGGGGATCCACCGGCTCGCCAGCACGCGCGGCCTCGGCGACGACCCGGGTCGCGCCGACGGGCGGGTCGGCCGCGAGGCGGTCGTCGTGCTCGGCTTCGGCAACGCGGGGCCGCGCGCCAACCCGATCAACCGGTACCGCGTGCGCGCCGCCCTCCGCTCGATGGACCCGCGCGCGACCTCGACCGCGCTCGTCCTCTGCGGCGGATCCGTGATGGGCGACGAGCCGGAGGCGCGGATCCTCGCCCGCTTCGCCCGCGACGAGCTCGGCTACGCCGGCGCCGTCGTCCTCGAGGAGGCGAGCACGAGCACGCGCGAGAACGTCGCGAACGCGATCCCGCTGATCGAGGACGCCGACACGATCCGCATCGTCTCCGACCCCGTGCACGCGGAGGAGGCGCGCGGCTACCTGCGCGCCGCGCGCCCCGACCTCGCCGCGCGGCTCGCGCGCGCCGACGACTACCGCTTCGGCGAGATGACGTGGATGAAGCCGCTCGCCATCGTCGTCGCGCTGCTGCGGCGCGCGCGGCCGGCCTAGGCCCGGCCGGCCTGCCCCTGCTCCTGCCCCGGCCCCTGCCCCTGCGCCTGCTCGGCGGCGAGCCGCCCCAGGAACCGCGCGGACGCCTCCGACATCTCCGACGGCACTCCGAGCGCGCCGAGGTGCTCGACCACCGACTCCATCTCGTGGCCGCGCCGCACCGCGTGCTTGCGGCTGCCCGACTCGTAGCGCTCGATCTTCGCGGCCACGTCGCCCGAGAGCTGGCCCGCGATCTGCTCGCGCACCCAGTCCTCGCATCCGGCGGCGCGCCCCGCGGTGACCGCCTCGACCACGACGGCCGCGAGGCTCTTCATCAGCACGCTGCGGAGGAGCTTCCTGCTGGTCGCCTCCCCCGCCGGCCCGTCGATGCGTTCGACCTCCGCGCCGAGGGAGACGAGGTACGCCTCGACGTCCCGGGCGGCTGATCCGCTGACGATCGTCTCGGTGCGCGCGCCCTTCGTGGGCACGGGCCCGAGGATCGCGACGTCGGCGAAGCGCGCACCCGCGTCCTGGACGACGCGCTCGACGCGCGCCATCACCTGCGGCGACGCCGTCGTGAAGTCCGCGTAGACGGCGTCGGCGGCCAGGTGCGGGGCGGCGTCCGCGGCGATGCGCTCGCTGAGCGCCGCGCCCGTGAGCACGACCACGAGGTCGGCCCCGGCGACGGCGTCGGCCAGGGTCGCGGATCGCACGACGCCCTCCGGCGTGGTGGGCGCGGCCGGGTCGAAGCCCGACACGTCGTCGCCGTGGGCGGCGGCCGCCGCCGCGTAGATCGCGCCCGCTTCCCCGAGTCCGATGAACGCTGTCCTCATCGTGGATCTCCTCCTCTGCCGGGCGCGCGTCGCGACCCGGCGTCTACCGCTCCACGGCGGCTGCCGCTCGGCGCAGTTCCGGCACGCGCGCCTCGAGGCGCCCGCGCGTGATGGTCTCCGTGGGCCCGGAGGTCGAGATCGCCGCGACGACCTCCCCCGAGCGGTCGTGGATCGGGACGCTCACCGCGGCGACGCCCGTCTCCCGCTCGTCGATCGAGATGTGGAAGCCGTCCCGGCGCACCACGTCGAGCTGCGCCCGCAGCTCGTCGGCCGACACCGTCGCGCCGCCCGCCGTGTCCGTGCTCCCGATCCGCGCGAGCACCCGCTCGCGCTCCTCCTCCGGGAAGGCCGCGAGGATGTTCTTCCCCGCCCCCACGTGCAGCGGGAGCCGGCGGCCGAGCGGCAGCTGGTAGCGCAGCGGGTCCTCCCCGTCGACGCGAACCGTGAGGATCCGCTCCTCCCCGATCCGCACGTACAGCGACGCGGTCAGCCGCGTGCTGTCCGCGAGCTGCTGCAGCACGGGCCGGGCCCGGCCGCTCAGCCGGTCGGTCGTCAGGAAGCCGTTCGCGATCCCGAGGGCCGCCGGCCCCACGCGGTACTCGCCGTGCTCGACCGTCACCCAGCCGCGGCGCTGCAGCGACCCGAGGATCCGCAGCACGGTCGCGTTCTGCAGCCCGGATCCGCGGCTCAGCTCCACGAGCCGCAGCGGTCCGTCGCCGCGTTCGAGCAGCTCGAGCAGGTCCAGCGCCCGGTCGACGCTCCGGACGGTCGACGACGAGGTCTCCGCGGCGGTCGCGCGGCTGTCCGATGGGGTGTCTGGCATGTGCCCCATCGTCCCAGGCGGCGGGTGTCATCGCGCGGCGATGATCGAGGCCCGGGTCGCGGACTCGTCGGCGTGCTTCGCCTCGGCCCGGTCGGCGACCGCGGCGGCCTCGGCGGCGGGCACGACCGCGAGGCCGTCCGCGTCGCCGAGCACGATGTCGCCGGGCATCACGACCACGGTGCCGATGGCGACGGGGACCTGGATCCGGTACGGCCCGTTGCGGTACGGGCCCGCGGGGGTGACGGCGCGGGCGAAGGCGGGGAAGCCCATCTCCTCGAGGTCGTCGACGTCGCGCAGGGCGCCGTCGATCACGATGCCCGCGCAGCCGGCCGACCGCAGCCGCTCGCCGATCAGCTCGCCGACGAGCGCGCGGTCCCGCAGCCCGTGGCCGTTGACGACGAGCACGTCGCCGGGCTGGAGGCGGCCGATGGCCTCGTGGATCCCCGCGTTGTCGCCGCCCGCGACCTCGACCGTGAAGGCGGGGCCGGCGACGCGCGCGCCGCGCCACACGGGGCGGATCCCGGCGTCGACCACGCCCAGGCGGTCCATGGAGTCGCCCACGTTGGCGACGGGGAGGGCGGCGAGCCGCCCGAGGGTCGATGCGTCCGACATGACGTGCCTCTTCTTCCGGTGGGTGATGCGGTGGGGCGGGCCGCCTAGTCGGCGGGCTTCCAGCCGTGGACGTAGGAGAGCAGGAGCGTCCAGATCCCGAGCACCCCGGCGACGCCGAAGGTCCAGGGGCTGAGCGCGGCGGAGGCGCCGGTGATCAGGCCGCCGTCGACGACCACGAGGCCGACGACCTGCAGCAGCACGAGCACCGTGCCGAGCACGAGCATCAGCACGAGCAGGGCGACGAAGACGGCGGTCATCACGCGGATGGCGCGCAGGCGGGCCGGGCCGTGGGTGGTCTCGGCGGGGGGCTTCTCTTCCGACATCAGCTCCTCCTCGGGGCGGTCGTGCGGGCGGCATGGCGGGCGGGACGGGGATGCGCGGGGCGGCCGCGCGGGTCGACGGGCATCAGTGCGGCACCGGCAGCCAGCCGGGCCCGATGAGGGCGGCGATCACGAGGATCGGCAGCACGTACAGCACGATGAGCGGCACGAACGTCTTCACCGGGTTGACCTGCGCGATGCCGGTCGCGATGTAGATGGCCGACGCCCCGGGCGGCGACGCGCCCTCGGTCGACGCGGCGACGAGCACGACGCAGGCGGCGAGCACGGGATCCACCCCGGAGGCCACCAGCACGGAGAACCCGATGCCGCCGATCGTCGCGATGGTGGCGGTGGAGCTCAGCGGCCCCGCGACGAGCACCACCATGACGGCGACGATGATCGACATGACCACGGGCGACGCGTCCAGCCCGTTGAGCACGCTCGAGAGCTGCTCGGCGAGGCCCAGCTCGGTGAGCACGGCGCCGCCGGCGAAGGCGAACACGAGGGTCGCGCCGATGTCGCGGTAGCGCGGCGCGGTCTTCGCGACGAAGCCGTACCACTCGCGGCCGCTCTTGGGCAGGCGGCGCCAGCCGAGCGCTGCGGCGAACAGGCCGAGGAGGACGGGGATCCAGACGATGATGCTGATGGACTCCATCACCTCCTCGCCGAGCACGCCCGTGAGCGACTCGCCGGTCGGCCCGAGGGTGACGAGCACCGGGATCACGATCCCGAGGAACACCAGGAGCGACGACCAGCCCTGCCGGAACGACCGCCCGAACGGCAGGATGTCCGCGGCCGAGACCCGCCCGATCTTGTGCTTCCTGACGAAGTAGAAGACGACGACGAGCCGCCAGAGGATGCACCAGGCCGCGGCCGCGAACATCGCGAGCAGCAGCTCGTCGATCGAGACGTACGGCGCGACCGTGGCGGTGCCGATGAGGATGAAGAACGACGCGCTCGGCGGGATCACCGTGCCGTTGCCCGCGTTGCCCGCGATGAGCGTCGCGGCCACGTGCGGCGGCCAGTTCGAGCGCTTCATCCACGGGATCGCGACGGACCCCATGGTGGCGGCGTTGGCGGATCCCGAGTGGGCGACCGCGCCGAACAGCGCCGACCCGACGGTGGCCACGTACCCGGCCCCGCCGCGGAGGCGGCCGAGCAGCGAGTTGAGGAGGTCCACCTGCCGGTCGATCACCCCGGTGGAGGCGAGCAGGAAGCCGATGAACGTGAAGGCGAGCGCCGCGAAGACGATCTCCTGGTCGAAGGCCGCCTGCATCCCGGTGAGCACGAGGCGCGGGAACTCCCCGCCCCCGAACGCGCAGACGACGAGGAATCCGACGACCATCGCCTCGCCGATGCCGCGCTTCAGCGCGACGCTCCAGACGACGATGATCCCGATGTACGAGATGAGGGCCCAGACAGCCAACCCCATGTGTATCTCCGCTCTCCATTGAGTGGTGCAGTTCGCTGTGCGGACTGAAAGTTCGTTTTGATGAGCATGGGGGCAGCCGTCCGGGATGTCAAGGCGGACGCCCGTCGCCCTACCGGATCCGGCCCCCGCGCGGGCGATCCATCCCGAGCCCGTCCGGTCTCCCCAGGCCCCAGCGCGCGACGCGCCCGGACGATTAGCGTCGCCCGCGATGAACACGCTCCGCCCCCTCCTCGTGATGGACTACGCCTTCTCCTACCTCGGTGGGGCCCAGACGGCCGTCGTCCAGCAGGCGCTCGCGCTCGCGCGCGCGGGCCACGCGGTCACCGTCGCGGCACCCGACGCGACCTCCGTCCGCGAGCTGCACGGCACGGGCGTCGCCCTGCACGACGTGGCGCCCACCTTCCCCGTGCCCCTCCTCGGCCTGCCGCTCATCCGCGCCGACGCCGCCACCCGGCGCGACCTCGGCGCGCTGATGGACGCCGCCGGCACCGACCTCGTCCTCACGCACTCCGAGCACGGGCTGGCCGCGACGGCCCTGCGGCTCGGGCGCGAGCGCGGGATCCCGACCCTGCACACCGTGCACACCTTCTTCCTGCGCGGCCCGGCGTGGGGCGGGTTCCTCGCGCCCGCCGTCACGGCCGTGCACCGCGCGATGACCGGGCTGCCGGATCCGCGGGTGCGGCTGGCCCCGCGCCGTCTCGACAGCGCCCTCCGCGGCACGACGCTCGCCGCCTGCCGCGAGGCCGACCTCGTGCTCTCCCCCTCGGAGCACCAGGCCGTCGCCCTCCGGCGCGCGGGCCTGCCGGCCGTCGAGGTGCTGTCGAACACGAGCTGCACCGCGCGCGGGGCGTCGGCCGGGCTCCCCGCGAGCGGCGCGCTGCGGCTCGTCTGGGCCGCGCGGTTCGCGCCCGAGAAGCGCCTCGACGTGATGCTCGAGGCGATGGCGCTCGTCGCCGAGCGCTCCGGACCGGACGCCGTGCACCTCGACCTGGCGGGCGGCCGGCCGCGCGGCGCCGTCCCGCCGGTCGTCACGGTGCACGGCCGGGTGTCCACCGCCACGGTCACCGCCCTCCTCCGCGGCGCGCACACCGCCGTGATCACGTCGCTCGGCTTCGACAACCAGCCGATGATCGCGATGGAGGCCTTCGCGGAGGGCCGGCCGGCGCTCGTGAGCGACCCGGTCCTCGCCGCGGAGTTCGGCGGGGCGGCGATGCTCGCGGACGGCACGGACGCGGAGGGGCTGGCCACGGCGATCCTCCGGCTGGCCGCCGACCGCAGCCTCCTCGAGGCGCCGGCGCGCGAGGCACGTCGCCTGG
>NZ_QWGT01000174.1 GCF_003576405.1 Clavibacter lycopersici | reverse complement strand
CGTAGCCCCGGCCGCGCACGGACGGGTGGCTCGCGACGCCGCCGATCCCGGCCAGCCGCACGGGCCGCCCGTCGAGCAGGCCGTCCCGGTGCACGACCACGACCATCGCGGCCACGCCGCCGTCGGGGTCGCGGGCGATCACGATCCCATCGGGATCCGCCCAGGTCATCCGGCTCGCGGGGTCGCCCGGCGGGAGCGCGAAGGCCAGGTCGCTGAGGGCGCCCGTCGCCGCGCGATCGGCGGGGGAGAGGTCGGCGGGGGCGTGCAGCTCGGTGATCACGTCGGTCCTCGGGTTCGCGCGGGCCGCGTCGCCCGCCCTCGCCATTCTCCACAGGGGCGGGTGAACAGCGCGTGAACCCGCCGGTCCCCCGTAGAGGGGACATGCCGGCAGGGCGCATGCTCATCGCCGTGGATCCCTTCATTCTCCTCGTGCTCGTCGTCATCACGGCGCTCGCCTTCGACTTCACCAACGGCTTCCACGACACGGCGAACGCGATGGCCACGTCCATCGCGACCGGCGCGTTGAAGCCCAAGGTCGCCGTCACGCTGTCCGCCGTGCTCAACCTCGTCGGCGCGTTCCTCAGCATCGAGGTCGCGCTCACGGTCACGAACGCGGTCGTGAAGATCCAGGACAAGACGGGAGCCCCCGACCCGGCGCTGCTGCAGGGCGGCGGATCCGCGCTGCTGCTGATCGTGCTCGCCGGCCTCATCGGCGGCATCGTCTGGAACCTGCTCACCTGGCTGCTGGGCCTCCCGTCGAGCTCGTCGCACGCGCTGTTCGGCGGGCTCATCGGATCCACGCTCGCGGGCCTCGGTCTCGACGGCGTGAACTGGGCCGGCGACGGATCCAAGCTCGACGGCGTCGTGGGGAAGGTGATCCTGCCGGCGCTCATGTCGCCGATCCTCGCGGGGGCGGTGGCCGCCGTCGGCACGTGGCTCGTGTTCCGCATCGTCGGCAACCTCGCCGGGCGCGGCCTCGACCGCACCTTCCGCATCGGCCAGATCGGCAGCGCCTCGCTCGTCTCGCTCGCGCACGGCACCAACGACGCGCAGAAGACCATGGGCGTCATCACGCTCGCGCTCATCGCGGCGGGCGGCTGGACCGACACGGAGTCGGTGCCGTTCTGGGTGAAGATCAGCTGCGCGCTCGCCATCTCGCTCGGCACCTACATCGGCGGCTGGCGCATCATCCGCACGGTCGGCAAGGGCCTCGTCGAGATCGACACGCACCAGGGCATGGCGGCCGAGAGCTCGTCGGCCGCGGTCATCCTCGCGTCGAGCCACCTCGGCTTCGCGCTCTCCACCACGCACGTCGCCACCGGCTCGATCCTCGGCTCCGGCGTCGGCCGCCCCGGCGCGCAGGTGCGCTGGCGCGTCGCGCTGCGCATGGTCGTCGCCTGGATCATCACGCTCCCGGCCGCCGCGCTCGTGGGCGCGGTCATGTGGTGGCTCGGCCACCTCATCGGCGGCGCGGCGGGCGGCATCGCCATGACGCTCGTGCTCGTCGCCGTCTCGATCACCGTCTACGTCCGCTCGCGCAAGGACGACGTCGGCGCCCACAACGTCAACGACGAGTGGTCCGACGAGAAGACCGCCCGCCCCGCCACCCAGCCCGCCGACGCCTGAAGGATCCCGCCATGCTGCCCCTCTTCCTCTCCGCCGTCGGCCAGGTCGCCGTCGTCGCCCTCGTGCTCGGCGCGGGCCTGCCCGCCCTCTTCGCGCTCGGGGTGCGGTCCTTCGCGCTCGCCGGCCCCGACACCACGGGCCGCGTCGCCGGATCCGACAGCTCGCGCCGCCTGCCCGCCCCCGTCCTCCAGCTGGCCGGCGCGCTCTGCTACGCCATCGTCGTCCTCGCCGTGGTCGCGGGCCTCACGCTCATCATCGCGACGGGCCTCGGCCAGTCGGTGAGCTTCGAGCACGTCATCCCGACCTTCACCTCGAAGGGCTGATCATGACCGACAGCGCATCCGAGGGCGGCGGGCCCGGCGAGGGCTCGCCCGTCGTCGTCCCCGAGCGTCCCGACCGCGGCATCGTCCAGCGCGTCGTCGGCTGGCTGCGCGCGGGCTACCCGTCCGGCGTGCCGGACCAGGACTACGTGCCGCTGCTCGGGATCCTCCGCCGCAGCCTCACCGCCGAGGAGCTCGAGCAGGTGGTCGACCAGCTCGTCGACGACGCCGTGCAGGCGGACGCGGCGGGCGAGGCGATCGGCCGCAGCCGGCTCCGCGAGCGCGTCGAGGAGCTGCTGCTCGGCCCCGCGATGCCCGAGGACCTCGTGCGCGTCTCGGCGCGGCTGGCCGCGGCGGGCTGGCCGCTCGGATCCCCCGACGACCTGCACGAGCCGGACGCCGCCGACGCGCGCGCGACCGAGCGCACGGGCCTCGTGTCCCGCATCGTCGCCTGGCTGCGCGCGGGCTACCCCGCCGGACTCCCCGAGCAGGACTTCGTCCCGCTGCTCGCGCTGCTGCGTCGCCGCCTCAGCGACGAGGAGGTGCAGGAGGTGAGCGCCCGGCTCGCGTCCGAGGGAGGCCTCCCGGCCAGCCGCGTCGAGGTCGCCGACGCCATCGCGGGCGTCACATCCGAGCTGCCGTCGGACGACGACGTCGAGCGCGTGCGCGCCTACCTCGAGGCGCACGGCTGGCCGGACGGCTTCCGCATCTAGGGACGGGTCGCCGGTCCGCCGCGATCCGGCGCGGGCGGGGATGCGGCGGCGGGCCATCCGGGCCGTCACCGGGGCTGCTGACGACCATCCCCCTCTTCGGTGACGGGGTCGACGCCGGCGCCCCGCCTCGCGCATTGCACTGATCGCCCACGAGTGCAAAGATGCACTCCGTGATGACGAGTGCAACGGGACTCCGCGAGCGACGCCGGGTCGAGACCTCGGCGCGGCTCACGACGCTGGCCCGCCGCCTCACCGCCGAACGCGGGCTCGCCGGGTTCACGGTCGAGGAGGTCTGCGACGCGGCCGGCGTCTCCCGGCGCACGTTCTTCAACTACTTCGCCTCCAAGGAGGACGCGCTCTTCGGGCGCTCCGCCCGGGTCGACACCCAGGACCTCGAGGAGGCGTTCGTCGCGGCCGGCGATCCGCGGGATCCCGCGCTCTCGCCCTCGCTCCTCGACGACCTCGCGGAGCTGTGCCTCGAGCGCTGGGCCCGCCTCGACACCGACGGCACCTCCATGCAGGACATGCACGCGGCCTTCCGACGCGAGCCCGGCCTCCTCGTGCGCGCCCTCGAGGCCGCCATGGACGACGAGGCGAAGGACGTGCTCCTCGTCGAGCGCCGCGAGGGGCTGCCGTCCGGCGATCTCCGCGCGGCCGTCGTCGTCCAGACCATGGGCGCGCTCGGCCGGGCGAGCGCGCGCGAGTTCCTCGCCCCCGACAACGTCGACCCCATCCAGCTCATCCTGCGGCGGCGCCTCGACGCCCTCCGCGAGATCGCGCATCCGACCACCACCACGACCACCCGCAAGCACGAACGGACCCCATGACCGCCACCGCCCCCGCGCCCCTCCTGCTCACGCAGCGGCGCATCTGGATCATCTTCTCGGCCCTCATCGCCGGCATGCTCCTGTCGAGCCTCGACCAGACCATCGTCTCCACCGCGATGCCGACCATCGTCGGCGAGCTCGGCGGCGTCGACCACCAGGTGTGGATCACCACCGCGTACCTGCTCGCCACCACGATCGTCATGCCCATCTACGGCAAGTTCGGCGACGTGCTCGGCCGGCGGAACCTGTTCCTCGCGGCCATCGCGATCTTCACGCTCGCCTCGGTCGGCTGCGCGTTCGCGGGCGACTTCTGGTCGTTCGTCGTGTTCCGCGCGGCGCAGGGCCTCGGCGGCGGCGGGCTCATGATCCTGTCGCAGTCGATCATCGCCGACATCGTGCCCGCCAACCAGCGCGGCAGGTACCTCGGCCCGCTCGGCGGCATCTTCGGCCTCTCGGCCGTCGGCGGCCCCCTCCTCGGCGGCTTCTTCGTCGACCACCTCACCTGGCAGTGGGCGTTCTACATCAACATCCCGATCGGGATCGCGGCCTTCGTCGTGGCGTTCATCACGCTGACGCTGCCGAGCAAGAAGGCGACCAAGCGGATCGACGTGGCGGGCGTCGTGCTGCTCTCGATCGCCACGACCTGCCTCATCTTCTTCACCGACTTCGGCGGCGACAAGGCCTACGGCTGGGGATCGCTCCTCACCTGGGCGTGGGGACTCGGGCTCGTGGTCGCGGCGTCGCTGTTCGTGTTCACGGAGTCGCGGGCGGACGACCCGGTGATCCCGCTGAGCCTGTTCCGCAACCCCGTGTTCGTGAACGCGACCGCCATCGGCCTCGCGCTCGGCATCGGCATGTTCGCGGCGATCGGCTTCGTGCCGACGTTCCTGCAGATGTCCACCGGCACCTCGGCCGCGGTCTCGGGGCTGCTGCTCCTGCCGATGATGGTGGGCCTCATCGGCATGTCGATCACGTCGGGCATCCTCATCAGCCGCACGGGCCGGTACCGGATCTTCCCCATCGTCGGGACGCTCCTCACGATGCTGGCGCTCGTGCTGATGACCTCGCTCACCGCCGAGACGCCCGTGTGGCTGATCTGCGTGTTCCTCTTCGTCTTCGGGCTGGGGCTCGGCCTGATCATGCAGGTGGTGGTGCTCGTGGTGCAGAACGCGGTGCCCGCCGCGCAGATCGGCACGGCGACCAGCACGAACAACTACTTCCGCGAGGTGGGCGCCGCGCTCGGCACGGCCGTGTTCGGCACGCTGTTCACGACGCGCCTCACCGAGAACCTCACGGGCGTGTTCGCCGGCGCCGGCGCATCGCCCGACGCCGCCGCGAGCTCGGCCAGCAGCATCGACCCGCAGACGCTGAACGGTCTGCCCGACGCCGTGCGCGACGGGATCGTCAACGCGTACGCCGACGCGCTGGCGCCCGTGTTCTGGTACCTCGTGCCGTTCATCGCCATCGCGTTCGTGCTCTCGCTCGTGCTCAAGCAGATCCCGCTGTCGGACGTCGCCGGGCTCGTCGCCCGCGGCGAGGCGGTGGGCGGCGAGGAGGCCGAGCGGCTCGAGGCGGAGCAGCGGGCCGGCGGTCGTGCGGGTGCGAGCGCAGCGCAGGCGACCGGCCCGGACGCGGCCGATGACGCGTCGCGGATCGCGGTGCCGTCGAGCGACGCGCGGGACGGCTCCGGCAGCTGACCCGGGCATCCGGCCGGCGCACGAGCCGTTGACACGGCTCGCCCCGGCTGGTCGGATCGCGGGAGGGCCGCCGTCTCCTCGCGGAGGCGGCGGCCCTCCTGCATCCGGCGCCGCCGCTGCGGGCCCCGTCCGTCCCGCGCCATCGGAGGTCGCCGTGAGCGAGCCCATCGTCATCACCCGCACGTTCGCCGCCCCGCGGGAGCGCGTCTTCGACGCGTGGACCACGCCGGCGGACTTCTCCGCCTGGTTCGGCACCGCAGCGGTCGACGTGCCGCTCGACACGCTGCGGATGGACGTGCGGGAGGGCGGCTCGTGGAGCGCGGTCATGCGCCTGCCCGACGGGGACGCGATCCGCTGGGCGGGCGAGTACGTCGAGCTCGACCGGCCGACGCGCGTCGCGATGACCATGACCGACCGGCCCGAGGAGCCCGCGGGCGATCCGCTCACGGTCGACCTCGAGGAGGTCGCCGGCGGCGCGACGCGCATGACCATGACGCAGACGGCGGGCGAGTTCACGCCCGAGCAGCGCGCGATGACGATGCAGGGCTGGGACGCGTTCCTCGACGTGATGGAGGGGCTGGTCGCGCCGACCGCCTAGCGCGTACCGCCGGTCGGCCGGTCGCGCTGCGGCCGCCGCACCACGCCCACCGCGGTGATCCCCGCTGCCGCGAGCGCGAACGCCAGGACGGCGAGGAACGGCAGCTCGTCGGCGGACATGCCGGTGGCCGCGAGCGTCTCGCCGCGGGCGGCGGAGGCGTCGGCGGCGGCGAGCTCGGAAGGCGACCCG
>NZ_QWGT01000173.1 GCF_003576405.1 Clavibacter lycopersici | reverse complement strand
TCGGGCGCCGCGTCGGGCGCCGCTCCCCCGGATCCGTCGGCCGCGTCGGTCACGAGGCCGACGCGCCCCCGCCGTCGCCGTCGCGCAGCTTCGGATGCCGCGGCCACGGCGCGTCGGCGGGACCCAGCGTCGTCCAGCCGCGCGAGCGGGCGACGTGCGCCTGCAGCACCGCGATCACGGTCGACGGGTTCTGGATCCGCCGCTCGAGCACCGCGGTCACGACCTCGTCGAGGTCCACCCAGCGCACCTCGATGTCGGCCTCCTCGTCGGTGCGCGCGAACGCCTCATCCGTGGGGGTGAGCCCGCGCGCGAGGTACACGCGGATCGCCTCGTCGCTGCCGCCGGGCGTCGTGTAGTACTCGGCGAGCACGCTCCACTCGGCGGCGACGAGATCGGCCTCCTCCGCGAGCTCGCGCTGCACGGCGGCGAGCGGCGGCTCGTCGGTCACGTCGAGGAGCCCGGCCGGGATCTCCCACTCGCGCATGCGCACGGGGTGCCGGTACTGCTTGATGAGGAGCACGCGGTCCTGGTCGTCGATCGCGAGCACCGCGACGGCGCCCGTGTGGTCGACAAACTCGCGCGTGATCTCGGAGTCGCTGTACGCGAACGTCTCGCGCTTCACGTCCCAGATCTTGCCGTCGAACACGGTCTCGCTCGACGTGATGTCGTACGCGACCGGGTCGTCGTGCAGCGCGCCCGCCGGGGAGCCGGTGGCCGCGTCGGTCACGCGACCGCCTCGGCGTCGTCCTCGACGAACAGCGTGCTCGCGGCCTGGCGGTCGAGGGCGGCGCGGATCAGGCCGGCGAACAGCGGGTGCGCGCGGTTCGGGCGCGACCGGAGCTCGGGGTGCGCCTGCGTGCCGATGTAGAACGGGTGCACCTCGCGCGGCAGCTCCACGTACTCGACGAGCGTGCCGTCGGGCGACGTGCCGGAGAAGACGAGGCCGGCGTCCTGGATGCGCTCGCGGTACTGGTTGTTGACCTCGTAGCGGTGGCGGTGGCGCTCGTGCGAGACGGGCGCGCCGTACAGCTCGGCCGCGAGCGAGCCGGGCGCGAGCGCCGCCTCGTAGAGGCCCAGGCGCATGGTGCCGCCCAGGTCGCCGCCCGCGATGATGTCGACCTGCTCGGCCATCGTCGCGACCACCGGGAACTCGCTCTCGGGGTCGAACTCGCTGGAGGAGGCGCCGGTGAGGCCCGCCTCGTTGCGCGCGTACTCGATGACCATGCACTGGAGGCCGAGGCACAGGCCGAGCACGGGGATCATGTTGTCGCGCGCGAACTTGAGCGCGCCGAGCTTGCCCTCGATGCCGCGGATGCCGAAGCCGCCGGGCACGCAGAGCGCGTCGAGGTCGCCGAGCATCTTCGCGGCGCCCTCGGGCGTCTCGCACTCGTCGGACGCGACCCAGCGCAGCTTCACGCGCGCCGAGTGGGCGAACCCGCCGGCCCGCAGCGCCTCGGTCACCGAGAGGTACGCATCCGGCAGGTCGATGTACTTGCCCACGAGGCCGACCGTGACCTCGTGCTTCGGGTCGTGCACGGCGTCGAGCAGGTCGCTCCAGCCGGACCAGTCCACGGCGTCCGCGGCCGGCAGGCCGAGGTGGTCGATGAGGTAGCTGTCGAGCCCCTGCCGGTGCAGCATCTCCGGGATGTCGTAGATGCTCGGCACGTCGACCGCGTTCACCACGGCCTGCTCGTCCACGTCGCACATGAGCGCGATCTTCTTCTTGTTCGACTCGGAGACGGGCCGGTCGCTGCGGAGCACGAGCGCGTCCGGCTGGATCCCGATGGAGCGCAGCGCCGCCACGGAGTGCTGCGTCGGCTTGGTCTTCTGCTCGCCGGACGCGCCCATGTACGGCACGAGCGAGACGTGCACGAAGAACACGTTGTTCCGGCCGAGCTCGTGGCGCACCTGGCGGGCCGCCTCGATGAACGGCTGGCTCTCGATGTCGCCGACCGTGCCGCCGATCTCGGTGATGATCACGTCGGGCTGCGGCTCGTCCGACGCCTGCAGGCGCATGCGGCGCTTGATCTCGTCGGTGATGTGCGGGATGACCTGCACGGTGTCGCCGAGGTACTCGCCGCGGCGCTCCTTGGCGATGACCTCCGAGTAGATCTGCCCGGTCGTGACGTTGGCCGCCTGGTCGAGCTCGATGTCGAGGAAGCGCTCGTAGTGGCCGATGTCGAGGTCGGTCTCGGCGCCGTCGTCGGTCACGAAGACCTCGCCGTGCTGGAAGGGGTTCATGGTGCCCGGATCCACGTTGAGGTAGGGATCGAGCTTCTGCATGACGACGCGCACGCCGCGCGCCGTGAGGAGATTGCCGAGGCTGGCCGCCGTGAGGCCCTTGCCGAGCGAGGAGACGACGCCGCCGGTCACGAAGATGTGCCTGGTCGTCTTCGCCGCGCCTGTCGTGCTGGTGATGCTGTCCGTAGAGCTCGGGTCTGTGTCCGCTGAGTTGATGTCCGCCACGGGCTTCCATCCTACGTGGGAATCGGGGCGTCGCGACAGCCACGGCGCGCCGCGACACCCGCGGGTCGTCGGCTCAGCGCAGGGACGCCGCGGTCTCCACGAGCTCGCGCGCGTGCGCCAGCCCGCTCTCGCTGTCCGGCAGGCCCGAGAGCAGGCGCGCCATCTCCTGGATGCGCGCATCGCCCTCGAGCTGCGTGACGCTGGACGCCGTGACCTGCCCGTCGCCTCCCTTCACCACGCGCAGGTGGTTGGTGGAGAACGCGGCGACCTGCGCGAGGTGCGTGACGACGATGACCTGGGCGCGCTCGGCGAGCCGCGCGAGCCGCCGCCCGATCTCGATGGCCGCTGCCCCGCCGACGCCCGCGTCGACCTCGTCGAACACGAAGGTGGGCACGGGGTCGTCACCCGCCACCACGACCTCGATCGCGAGCATCACGCGCGACAGCTCACCGCCGGACGCCCCGCGCCCGAGGGGACGCGCCTCGGCACCGGCGTGCGGCCGCAGCAGGATCTCGACGCGGTCGGCTCCCGACAGCGCGGGCTCCTCGCGGGGGCTGACGCGCACCTCGAGCGACGCGTCGGCCATGGCGAGCATGCCGAGCTCCGTCGTGACGGCCGCGGCGAGACGGGCGCCCGCCTCCTCGCGGACCGCCGTGACGCGCGCGGCGAGCTCGACGACCAGCTGCTCGTCGCGCTCCACCTCGACGCGCAGCAGGTCGATGCGGTCGGTGTCGCCGTCGAGCTCGAGCAGCCGTGCGCTGCCGGTGTCGAGGAACGCGAGCGCGTCCTCGACGGTGGGGCCGTGCGCGCGCGTGAGGGCGGCGAGCTCGGAGCGGCGGTCCTGCAGGGTCTCGAGCTCCCGGGCGCCGTCGGCGTCGAGCCCCGCGAGGTAGCCGGACAGCTGCACGGCGATCTCCGAGACGAGGATCCGCGCGCTGTCGAGCGACTCGATGATCTCGGCGAGCGAGGGGTCATGCGCGGCGACGCGGTCGAGGCGGCGGTGGGCGGTGTCGAGCACGGACGCGGCGTCGGCCATCTCGCCGGACGCGTCCTCCGACGACATGAGCTCGTGAGCGGCGGACGCGGCGGCCCGCAGGTCCTCGAGGTTCGTGAGGCGGTCGATGCGCTCGCGCAGCTCCTCGTCCTCGCCGGGCTGAGGTGCCACGGCCTCGATCGCGTCGATGGCGGCGCGCAGCTCCTCGGCCTCGCGCGTGCGGGCGTCCTGCTCGGTGACGAGCCGGTCGAGCTCGGCGCGCGCGGCCTGCCAGCGGCGGAACACCTCCTGGTACTCGCCGAGCACGGGCGCGAGCGCGGATCCGGCGAACCGGTCGAGCGCCTGCCGTTGCGCCGTGGACGACCGGAGCCGCATCTGGTCGGACTGCCCGTGCACCACGACGAGCTGCTCGCCGATCTCGGTGAGCAGCGCCGCGGGCGCGCCCCGGCCCCCGACCGACGCGCGGCTGCGCCCCTCGGACGAGAGCTGGCGCGTGACGATGAGCTCGCCGCGCGTGCCGTCGCCGAACGGGTCGACGTCTCCCCCGGCGTCGCGCACGCGCTCCGGCACGGGGCCCTCGGCCGCGATGATCCACCGGCCCTCGACGACCGCGCGCTCGCTCCCCTGCCGCACGGCCCCCGAGTCGGCGCGCGCGCCGAGCAGCAGGCCGAGCGCGGTGACGACCATGGTCTTGCCCGCGCCGGTCTCGCCGGTGACGGCCGTGAAGCCCGGCCCGAGCGGCAGCGTGGCCTGGCCGATGACCCCGAGGTCGCGGATGGTGATCTCCTCAATCACGGTCCACGGGCCCCCTCCAGCCGGTGACCGGCAGCTCGAACTTGTTCACGAGGCGGTCGGTGAACGGCGACTGCTTGAGGCGCGCGAGGCGCACCGGGATGGGTGACCTGCGGGCCTCGACGCGCGCGCCGGGCGGCATGTCGCGGGTGCGCCGCCCATCGCACCAGAGCACGCCGGATCCGGAGGTGCGGCTGAGCACCTCGACGGCGACCGTGGACTCCGGCCCCACCACGAGCGAGCGCGCGAAGAGCGTGTGCGGGCTGAGCGGCACCACGAGCATCGCCTCGAGGCTCGGCCACACGATGGGGCCGCCCGCCGAGAACGCGTACGCGGTGGATCCGGTGGGCGTGGACACGACCATGCCGTCGCAGCCGTAGGACGCGAGCGGCCGGCCGTCGATCTCCAGCACGACCTCGAGCATGCGCTCGCGGCTGGCCTTCTCGACGGTCGCCTCGTTGAGCGCCCACGTGCGGTAGACGATGTCGGCGCCGACCTTGAGCGTGACGTCGAGCGTCATGCGCTCCTCGACCGTGTAGTCGCGGTCGAGCACGCGGCGCACGGTGGCGGCGAGGTCCTCCCGCTCGCTCTCGGCGAGGAATCCGACGTGCCCGAGGTTCACGCCCAGCAGCGGCACCGAGGTGCCGCGCACGAGCTCGGCCGAACGCAGGATCGTGCCGTCGCCGCCGAGCACGATGACGATCTCGAGGTCGGCCGTCTGCACGTCCTCCCCCAGGACCGAGACGCCCTGCATGTCGGGCGCGAACGGCAGGATGTCCGACTTCTCCTCGGCCGTGAGCACGAGCTGGACGCCCGCCTCCGCGAGCTGGCCGCACACGCTGAGCGCCGCGTCGATGGAGTCGCGGCGCCCCGTGTGGGACACGACCAGGATGTGCCTCGCGGGTCCAGCCACTTCGCTCACGCTCCTGTGATCTCGTTCGACGTCGATCTCCATTGTGTCGGATTGCCACCGGCACGACCGCTGAGCCAGGCGAGGTACTCGTGGTTCCCGGCCCCGCCGACGATCGGGGAGGAGACGAGGCCGGCCGTGCCGAGGCCGAGGTCCCACGCGGCCCAGAGCACGCGCATCACGGCGTCGTCGCGGAGCCCCGCGTCGTGCACGATCCCCTCCCGGATCCCCGTCCGGCCCACCTCGAACTGCGGCTTGATCAGCAGCACGACGTCGGCGTCGTCCGCCATGGTGCGCGCGATGGCGGGCAGCACGAGGCCGAGGGAGATGAAGGAGAGGTCGCCGACGACGAGGGCGGGCCGCTCCCCCGCCAGGTCGTCGGGCGTGACGCCGGCGAGCGACTCGGGGGTCAGGTCGCGCACGTTGAAGCCCTCGACGACGTCGACGCGCGGATCCTCGCGGATGAGCGGATCGAGCTGCCCGTGCCCCACGTCGAGCGCGACGACGCGCCGCGCTCCCCGCTCGAGCAGCACCTGCGTGAAGCCGCCGGTGGACGCGCCCACGTCGAGCGCGAGCCGTCCCGCGACGGCCACATCGGGGAAGGCGTCGAGCGCGCCGATGAGCTTGTGGGCGCCGCGGCTCACGTAGGCGTCGGTCCCGGCGACCTCGACGACGGATCCGGGCATCACCCGGTACGAGGCCTTGACGACCCCGCGCCCGTCGACCGTGACGAGCCCGCCACGCGAACGGCATGGCCGCCCGGCTCCGGGCCGCGCTCGACGGCGTCGACGGCGTCGAGTTCACGCAGGAG